>NZ_JBIYDV010000006.1:0-292257 GCF_044909215.1 Bacillus sp. RC252
ATTCAAGAAAAATTAAACCACCTATCCCCTAAAGAATTTAGGGAACAGATGGTTTAGGTGTTTTGATATGTGTCCCGTTTTCGGGGTTCACTTCATTTCCTCGGTGTTTTTTTCTTAGCCAATAGCGTGTAATACGAACATGGCTAAGAATAAGCATGTAATAATATACATGGACGGTGCGACTTCTTTACGCTTTCCAAGTGCAACTTTCAAGATAGGATAAGCAATAAATCCGAACGCAATGCCATCAGCGATACTATATGTGAGCGGGATCATAACGATAATTAAAAACGCTGGAAATCCTTCTGAAAAGTCGTTCAGAGGAATTTGTTGAATGCTTGTAATCATCAGACCGCCAATAATAATTAAGATTGGTGCAATGGCGCTGTCAGGAATTATTTTGACAAACGGAAGCGCAAACAGTGATGCGAAGAATAACAACCCTGTAACGATAGACGTCAGACCTGTCTTTCCGCCTGCAGTAATACCTGCGGCACTCTCTACTGTTGAAACGGTAGGGCTTGTGCCAAATAGACCACATGTCATTGCTGAAATTGCATTTGCTTGGTAAGCACGTGGGAATTTACGATCATCTTCTAATAAACCATGTAAAAGTCCCATGTTCTCAAAAATAAGCACCATGCTTAAGGAGAATGTTGCAATCCAAAATGGCAAGGAAGAAAGTTTCCCAAATGACATAGCTCCAAACACATCGCCATAATTAGCGAATGAAAACGAACTATTTCCCATTTGACTCGTATCAACAAGACCAAACAGCCATGCAATACCAGTTCCAATTGCAATCGTCCATAAAAAGCTTCCACGTACGTTACGCGCAAATAGTACAAGTGCGACAATAAGAGTAAGTAGTGTGGCAAGAACGACAGGACTACTTAATTTTCCCATTGCAACAGCAGTATTAGGATGCGAAACGACTAAACCACCTTTTTGCAAGCCGATGAAAGCTAAAAACAACCCGATACCGACAGTGATCGCTTCCTTTAATGACTTTGGAATCGATACCGAAAGCACGCGAGCAATCGGTGTAAAAGCAGCAATTGCAAAAATAATACCGGCGATAAAAACAGCTGCCAATGCTTCTTGCCAAGTTAAACCGAGCGTATGCACAGCAGTGTACGTGAAGAATGCATTTACACCCATACCAGGGACAAGAATAGCAGGTGCATTTGCCCAAAATGCCATGAGTAGACATCCGACAAATGAACTAAAAACAGTTGCCAAAATTCCTGCCTCAAGAGGAATGCCGGCATCTGATAAGATTGACGCATTTACAATCATAATATAAACAATTGTGAAAAATGACGTGACTCCAGCTAAAACTTCTTGTTTTGGTGATGTTTGGTGTAAGTCTAATTTAAATGTTCTTTCAAGTATTCCTTTCATGTTAAACCTTCTTTTTCATATCCCTCTCCCACCCGTGATATCTCTTATGTAAGAGCTCACCGTCCTTTATTATATCAGAACATCATGTTTTTACAACAACGAAAATGATAACGGTTACTTATAAATGAGTTTATTTATAAATACGTAAAAATTGCCCGGATAGATGAAATGATTTCTAGTTCTCCTGATTGAATGGGCGGAGCTGCTTGCGCATGCAAAGTAGCATATGATGCGATCTCCCGTGGTAATTGGGCAGATTCTTCAACGAGTGAGAGGGGAACAGGATTAATATTTAAATTATAGGTACTCGCAATTGTACGAGCTTTGTCTACTGCTTGTTGCAGAGCTTGAATGAGAGCTTGCTCATAATATTTATTTGGATGAGATATTCGAAAACGTAATCCTTTTGCTACGTTTGCCCCATTTGTAACGGCTATATCATATACTTCCCCTGCTTTTTGCACATTTAAAACGGTAATTTCATACAAATGCTCCACACGGTAGCCTTGTAGTAATGCTTTATCATTTACATATTCGTATTGAGGAGTAATTGTATAAGAAATGGTTTCTATATCTTTATCGGCAATACCTAGCTGTTTGAGTGCATCAAGCAATTGTTTCGATTGCACTGCATTTTCTTCTTGCGCCTGTTTTACATTTTTACTATCTGTTCGAATGCCCAGTGTTAATATGACAACATTTGGTTTTGCCTTTATAATGCCTTCTCCTTGTACAGTAATAGTAGCTTCTTTACCAGTATTTGTCGTACGGATATTATGTAAATACGGATTCATTCCACTTTGCATTTATGCTCACCATCCTTTTTTATATGTATATGTGTGAACAAAAAAGAAAATCTTATGAAAAAAGTTACATAAATGAGAATGTTGAGGGAAGAAAGCATATACAATATAGGTATTTATAGATTATAATATGTGTAAATATGATAAAAAAGGGACGAGGCTAGTGAACGAAAATAGAGAAACACTGATTTTAGATTTATCTGCATCATTTCGAAAGATGATACGTTTATTACAAAATGATATTAATACACGTTTTTCAGAGCATATGCCATATAATGAATTCTCTGTATTACGTGCGTTATTTTTAAAAAGTCCACAGATGGCTTCGCAAATTGCGAGTGAAGTAAACGTAACCTCCAGTCATATTACAGCTGTAACAGATCGTCTCGTGCGAAAAGGGTTTGTTGAAAGAAAACGTTCAAATTCGGACCGTCGTATCGTATACTTAGAAATTACTGAAAACGGACGAGAAGTAACTGAAAAGCTTGAAGCTGTGCGTAAAGAATATTATAAAGAGAAATTTAAAGGTTGGAGCGACCAAGAGATAGAAATGGTTTTAGAACTATTTGGCCGCGTATTATAATAAATGAGGATAGGAAGCGAGAGCTTTCCTATCCTTTTTCTTTTGAATAAAAATATTTTGAAACTCCGATACTTTAATTAAACAGATCGGAGGAAAGATTATGAAATATATTGCTGCACTTACCATTTTACTTGGAAGTTTTTTCTGCTTTCATACATTCATGTACGCTGATACCCCTATCCAAGTGGTGCAAAAAGAAGTGAAGTACATTGAAAACGATAATACTGTCCTGTATTCGAAATTATGGGTTCGTTCTATGCAAAACGCAGTATTATTTCATCATAGCGATAATGTTCGTAATCAGGACACTTTGCGTAATGTAACAAGTTCATCGCTCGTTAAAGCGAAGCAATTACCATTTAAGAAAGCATCAATGTACATTCCAAGATTATCGCAATACGTATCAAAAGCAGGGAAAGAAAATATTCAAGTGCACTACATTGCGGTGCACTATAATGTAAAAAAAGAAAATGCGTATCAATTAAATGGTATGAACTATTTTCTGCAAGTATTTGTGAAAGAGCGCGGGGAATGGAAAATTGCTGAAAGTGTAGTCGCACCGACAGAGCAAATTGTACAAAATGGTGATGGGTTTGGGATGAAAGAAGAGAGGGGGTATGGAGATAGGAGAGAGAATGTGAAATAACCTCCTTTTGAAGGAGGTTATTTATTAAAAAATTACATTTTGTTATTTTAATCCCCAAGAAATCTTTTTCTTTAATAAGCGTGATAACACGATATAGCAAATTAGACCAATTACAACGAACCCAATATAATACCCAATAATGGATTGTATACCTCCTATTATGCGACCTCCAAATAGGGCGAAACAAGATGCAGTACATGCTATAAAAGGCTTGTAGAGCTTTGAGAATAAAAGCAACTTACCGTTTTGTTCATTAGGCGATTGTGTATATAAATAGGTACCTAAAGGTAATAAGATAAGTATATACACAATTGGAGTTAATAATTTCCAAGCAGAAGGTATTTTCGAAAAATTAGGTTCGTTTATGCGTTTTCCGTTTTTATCTGTATAAGCTGATTGTGGATCGTAATCAAATCTAATCTCTAAGTCCTCAATAGGTGAAAGTATACTTATATGTGATGAAATTGATACGTATTGATTTTCAATTTTATAAGTTTTCTCATGAGTTTCGTACAAGTGAACTGAAATAAAACCAGCCAAAAGTAAGGCCAATCCGTATGGTAAAATAAGCATAATACCAGTGAATATACTTTGAGAAAGTATATTAGCAGTTATTGTTCCCATGAATAATGTCAAAGTATAAATAGCAATTAATACAATGACTGTATAAAGAAAATAGGAATGAAATGGTGAGAATAACTGGTATTTATTATGAAAGGTCGTCTTTTTTAAAATTGCGAAAAGTCCCCAATTTATTGCATAGACAGCAATAATATTGAATACCCCTAATAACCATTTTGTAAGATATATATATCTTCGTTTAAAAGGCATTGACCATAAAGCATCCATGGTTTGGTTATGGCGCTCCCAACCAATTTGAACACATGCTAATGCAATAATTACAATTCCCTGTATAAATAAATGGTCTTCAGGACTAAGGAAATATTGATAATGATAATTAACTTTTTTCGTGATAGTTTGTGAAAAATGAAAGGATTTTGCAGCATCTAAATAATATTTATAAGATAGTGTATAGAAGCTAGTAATCCAAAAAAGCCAAATGAAATATTTTCCCTGTTTATAGCTTTGTAACCATAATGCTTTTTGAAACATAGGATCTCTCCTTTATAAAACTTTATAATTTGTAAGGCGTGATAGTGCAAAATAGCTGAGGGTTCCAAATAAAATTAGCCCAAAATAATAGCTAAATATCAAATCAAAATAGTGTAACATGCTCCCACCGATTAAAGCAAAATAGAAAGTTGTCCCGACAATCCATAGTTTTTGTTTCTTTTGAAATGAAAATACTTTCTTATTATTTTCATTAGGTGAATGCTTATATAAAATAACCCCCAGTAATAAGAAACATATTGTATATAGAATGGGTACTAGTAATATTTTAGGAGAACTATAGTCATAGAATACAGGTCCTTCCTTTTTAGTTGGTTGGTTCCTCATATCATAATTATATCGAATATGAAAATTTTTTATGGGAGCAAGAATTTCGGTTTGCTGGTTTAAATGATAGATTGCTTCATATTTATTTGAAGAATGTTCTGTATCCATATTTAAATGTGCATTATAAAAAGAGAAGAGCAAAGAAAAAATTCCAAACCCTTTAATTAAATATAGAACACAGAAGGTACCTTGAGAAATGATACTTCCTGTAAAAGTTCCGATACACAAAGCTGTAGTATAGAGAGCGATATAAGTAATTATTGCATAGGAAAAATATCTATGGAAAAAGTTGAATGATTGAAATTCAAAGTGAATTGTCGTTCTATATACAAGGTACATTAGAGCCCAGCATAGTAAAAGACATGTAACAATGTGAATAATGCCAAATAACCATTTTGAAAAAAAGATGGTGCTACGTTTAAAAGGCATTACCATTAAAGAATCACTCAACTTCAAATTGCTACGTTCCCATCCAATCATTAAGCAAGCTAGTGCAATGATAGAGAGAATAATGATGGAATTGTAATCTGAGAAGTAATAGTCGTAATAAAACTCTCCTGTTGGGTTATATTTATAGAAAAAATCCATCTGGGTTTGGGATGCCTTATAGTATTTATAAGGGAAAACATACATAGATACTAAAAACATTATTAGTACAGCATATTTCCCGCGCTTCCAATTCCACATCCACAACGCCTTATGAAACATACCCATCCTCCTCAAGTGTCGTAACGAAGACATCTTCAAGTGACATTGTTAATTCTTCAATGAGTATTGGTTGCTCTTTATAAAACTTTTCAAGCGTTGTAGCAACATTTCCTTCGATTAAAATCGTATATACTTTTCCTGTTTGGTTTAATATTTTAATATTGCTTAAGTTTTCTAGTTTTTGAGGTAGTGATCGTTCGTAAGCAACTTGGACTTTAGCAAATTGTGATTTTGCATCATCTAGTGATGTAATAGAATCTACTGTATGTCCTTTTAAAATAATGATTGTATCGGCAATTTTTTCAACTTCATCTAAATGGTGAGTGGAGATGAAAATTGTAATTTCTTTTTCTGCTACTTCTTCAACGAGAAATTGTAGAATCTGTCTTTTAACGATAGGATCAAGTCCGTTTGTCGGTTCATCTAAAATGACATATTCTGCTTTTGCAGCGAAAGCTAAAATGATCGCAAGCAGTGCTTTCATTCCTTTTGAGTAACTACGAATGCGTTTGTTTGGTAAATTAAAACGTTCTAATATTTCATAAAAATATTGTTCATCAAATGCTGTATAAACTGCTTTATAAAACTTTACGATTTCTTTTACAGTATATCCGTTCAGTGTGTTGGTAGAATCTGGAACGTATACAACTTTTTGTTTAATTTCAGGATGCTTATGAACATCTGTATCCTCATATGTAACAGTTCCTTCATCGGGGTCTAAAATGCCGACCATCGTTCGTAATAAAGTTGTTTTCCCCGCACCGTTTCTTCCGAGTAATCCGACGATACTACCCTTTTGTAATGTGAAAGAAACATCGTCTAAAATCGTTTGGTTATCAATTGTTTTCTTCAAGTTTGTCACTTTCAACATCTGTATTTCCTCCAATCTCTTTATAGTATGAATCTATCCAATCGTGAATTTTATCTTTCGTAATCCCAAGATAAGAGGCTTCTAGTAATAATTGATGAAATTGCTTTTCAACCATAGCGATTTTCCTTTCGTCTAATGTTGGGGTAATCGATTGGGCTACAAATGTTCCTTTTCCTCGTAATGTTTCAATAATCCCTTGTCGCTCTAATTCTTGATAGGCTTTACTTACTGTATTTGGATTTATAACGAGCAAAGAAGCAAGCTCACGTACAGAAGGAAGCTTATCACTTGGAGCTAACATATTTTTTAGTACGAGCTCTTTTATATTTTGAACAATTTGTTCCCATATCGGAGTGTTGCTTCTTGGATCAAGTTGAATATGCAAGAGCAATGTCTCCTTCCTGATGAGTATTAAGTGTACTACTACGTGTAATACACTTAATACAATATAGGCAATGAA
This sequence comes from Bacillus sp. RC252, assembly GCF_044909215.1. Classification (NCBI taxonomy): domain Bacteria; kingdom Bacillati; phylum Bacillota; class Bacilli; order Caryophanales; family Bacillaceae; genus Bacillus; species Bacillus sp. RC252. Next base: position 6,934 of record NZ_JBIYDV010000006.1, read on the forward strand.
TTTATTTGTCAACTGAAAATAATAGAAAAATATGGTATTAAAAATGTATAAATTGGAAAAAATAAGTTTGATATAGAATGGAGGGTTAGTCATGAAGCGAGTTTTTGGAATACTTGTTTGTTTCATGTTATTGCTTTCTGGTACTTCAGTTAGTTTCGCACAATCTGAGAAAACGAAGCAGGAAAAAACAGAAGAAACCACGCCGAAGTTAGCGGAACAAGCGTCGTCAGCGATCGTAATTGAACAAGATACAGGTAAAGTTTTGTTTGATAAAAATCCGAATGAAAAGTTACCACCTGCTAGTATGACAAAGATTATGACAATGCTATTAATTATGGAACAAGTTGAAAAAGGAAAACTAAAACTAAACGATAAAGTTAGAGCGAGTGAACACGCAGCTTCAATGGGCGGATCACAAATTTTTCTAGAACCTGGGGAAGAGATGACTGTAAATGAAATGTTAAAGGGCATTGCAATTGCATCTGGAAATGATGCATCTGTTGCAGTAGCTGAGCATATCGCTGGTTCAGAAGAAGGTTTCGTAAATATGATGAACAAAAAAGCGAAAGATCTAGGATTGAAAAATACACATTTTCAAAATCCGACAGGTCTCCCGGCGAAAGATCATTATTCTACAGCGAATGATATGGCTATTATGGCGAAAGAGTTGATGAAGTATCCACTTATTCGAAAATACACAGGTAAATATGAAGACTATTTACGTGAAAATACGGATAAGAAGTTTTGGCTTGTTAATACGAATAAGCTAGTACGTTTTTATCCTGGAGTAGATGGAGTGAAAACAGGCTTTACGACAGAAGCGAAATATTGTTTAACGGCATCGGCTGAGAAAAATGGTATGCGTGTTATTTCAGTTGTAATGGGAGCACCTACATCAAAAGAGCGGAACAATCAAGTAACGAAGCTTCTTGATTATGCATTTGGACAATACATGACAAAGAAATTATATACACGTGGTGAGAAAATTAAGACTGTACAAGTAGGAAAAGGTAAGGAAGAAAAAGTAGATTTAGTTGCGTCAGACAATGTGTCTCTTCTTATGAAGAAGGGCGAAAATATGGACAAAGTTAAACAAGAAGTGATTGCTGAAAAGAAAGTGAAGGCACCGATTAAAAAAGGTGATGCACTTGGCACACTTGTTATTAAAAGAGATAAAGATGTTTTATTAAAACAAACAATTGTAGCGAAAGAAGATGTTGAGGCAGCGAGCTGGTGGGAGTTATTTAAAAGAAGTTTTGGGATGTTTTCAACATCAAAATAGCGGCGGGAATTTTGATGTTTTTCTGTTCGTATTTACTGAAATAATTGCTGAAAGGTTTCACTTTATGACGAAATAGTTCTTCTTTTGTCAGTAGGAAGGATTCTGATTTTATATCACGAAAATCTTATGTTAATGAGTAAAGTTTGAGCATAAGGAGGAAATCGTGTGAGTCTTTCCATGCATTTAGAAGTAAAACGTGACGTCTTATGTGTGAGGCTAGAGGGCGAGTTAGATCATCATACTGCTGAAGAGTTGCGAACGAAAGTTACAGATATGATTGAGACACATGGTGTTCATCATATTGTTTTGAGCCTAGAGAACTTAACGTTTATGGATAGTTCTGGTTTAGGCGTTATATTAGGCCGATATAAACATGTAAAGGGATTAGGTGGAGAGATGGTTGTCTGTGCAATTTCACCGCCCGTTAAACGTTTATTTGAAATGTCAGGTCTATTCAAAATTGTTCGTTTAGAAGAAAGTGAAGCGCATGCGCTCGCGACGTTGGGGGTGGCGTAGATGAGAAATGAAATGAACCTTCAATTTTCAGCGTTAAGTCAGAATGAATCATTCGCTCGTGTTACGGTAGCTGCTTTTATTGCGCAATTAGACCCGACGATGGAAGAACTAACAGAGATTAAAACAGTTGTGTCAGAAGCGGTTACAAATGCAATTATTCATGGGTATGAAGGAAATGCAGAAGGTGTTGTTTATATTTCAGTGATTTTGGAAGAAGCGATGGTGAAACTCACGATTCGAGATGAAGGGATTGGTATCTTTAACTTAGATGAAGCAAGACAACCCCTTTTTACAACTAAACCTGAATTAGAGCGTTCCGGAATGGGATTTACTATCATGGAAAATTTTATGGATGAAGTAGAAGTTATTTCAAACGAATCTTTCGGGACAACAATCCATTTGACAAAATACTTATCAAATAGTAACGCTCTATGCAATTAAGGAGAATAGCCAATGGACATAGAGGTCAGAAATGAGAAGAAGAAACCTCAGTTAAAGGACCACGAGCTAAAAGCGTTAATTCAAAAAAGTCAAGATGGAGATCAACAAGCGAGAGATACAATCGTTCAAAGTAATATGCGTCTCGTATGGTCGGTTGTACAGCGATTTCTTAATCGAGGATACGAACCAGACGATTTATTTCAAATTGGATGTATTGGGCTCTTAAAATCGGTAGATAAATTTGATTTATCTTTCGACGTGAAATTTTCAACATATGCAGTTCCAATGATTATCGGTGAAATACAACGATTTTTACGTGACGATGGATCAGTGAAAGTAAGTAGATCTTTAAAAGAAACAGGAAACAAAGTCCGAAAGATGAGAGACGAGCTTTCGAAAGAATTTGGAAGGGCTCCAACGATTAATGAGGTAGCACAGGCTCTTGAACTAACGCCGGAAGAAGTTGTTCTGGCGCAAGAAGCGAGTCGTGCTCCTTCGTCGATACATGAAACTGTGTATGAAAACGATGGAGATCCAATTACTATTTTAGATCAAATTGCAGATCAATCGGAAACGAAATGGTTTGATAAAATTGCTTTAAAAGAAGCAATTAGAGAATTGGATGAACGAGAAAGGCTAATTGTGTATTTGCGCTATTATAAAGACCAAACCCAATCAGAAGTAGCGGAGCGCATAGGCATTTCGCAAGTACAAGTTTCAAGACTTGAAAAGAAAATATTAAAACAGATGAAAGATCGAATAGATGAATAGCTATCTATTCGATTTTTTTTATTGTCACGAAAAGGAGAAGATTCCAACTACCGCTTAAATTTACAGAATTTATTGATAATTTAGTTAATTTAAACTATAATCCAAGTATGAACTTGTCACAAAGGGGGAAGGAAACATGGAAACGAGGCAACAATGGGGAACGAGGGCTGGATTTATTTTTGCAGCAATCGGTTCCGCTGTTGGACTAGGGAATATATGGCGTTTTCCTTATACAGCGTATGAAAACGGGGGAGGCGCATTCTTTTTACCGTACTTATTTGCATTATTAACGACTGGTATTTCATTGTTAGCTTTCGAGTTTACTCTTGGGCATCGTCATCGTGGTTCGGCGCCACTTACATTCTTCCGTATTCATCGACGTGCTGAATTTATTGGATGGTGGCAAATGTGTGTGACATTTATTGTTTCAACATATTACGCTGTAATCATTGCTTGGTCTATTTCATATACGTACTTTGCAATTACTGGAGCATGGGGGAAAGACACGCAATCATTTTTATTTAAAGAATATTTACATGTTGCAGATAAGCCAGGACAATTCGGGGGGCTCGTACCAGAAGTATTAATTCCGTTAGCTCTCGTTTGGATTATTGTGCTTGGTGTTGCGTTTAAAGGAGTTAAAAAAGGAATCGAAGTTGTTAACCGCATTTTTATTCCTTTACTAGTTGTTATGTTCCTTATTATCGTTGTTCGTGCAGTGACGATGGAAGGTGCGATGCAGGGGCTAGATGCATTCTTTAAACCAGATTGGAGTCGTATTTTTGATGGGAAAGTATGGCTTGCTGCTTACGGTCAAATTTTCTTTAGTTTATCTTTAGCATTCGGAATTATGATTACGTATTCTAGTTATTTACCGAAAAACTCAGATACAACAAATAATGCTTTTATTACAGGATTTGCAAATTCAGGATTTGAATTATTGGCAGGTATTGGTGTCTTTGCAGCTCTTGGATTTATGGCGAATAACATGGGGGTACCGGTTGATAAAGTAGCTAGTGCTGGTGTAGGACTTGCATTTGTAGTATTCCCGCAAATTATTAATGAGTTACCGATGTCGCCGTTATTTGGTGTATTATTCTTCTTATCTCTAACTGTTGCTGGAATTACATCACTCATTTCACTTGCAGAAGTATGCTTTGCCGCTGTATCTGAAAAATTCAGCTTGAGTCGTCAAAAGACGATTGGAATTATGGGAACGCTATTAGTATTAGTTTCTCTTGTTTTTGCAACACGTGGTGGACTTATGTTCCTAGATGTTGTTGATTACTTCGCTAACAATTTTGGATTGATTACAATTGCACTCGTTGAAGTAGTTACAATAGGACTAATCTTGCGCCGTTTACCAGTTTATCAAAATCATGCAAACTTTGTATCTGATATAAAGTTAGGAACGTTTTGGAGAGTGAGTTTACTCGTTATTACTCCACTTATGTTAGGGTATATGTTAATTGATGGTACAATCCAAAACATTAAAAAGAACTACGGAGGTTATCCAACAGAGTTTGTTGTAACGTATGGCTGGTCGATAGCGGCAGCGTTTCTTATAGTTGCACTAGTCATTAGTCTGAAGAAATGGAATGCACAAATACATTCAGACTCTGTCCAGCTTGAAAAAGAATGGAAGGACCGAGGTGTTTCATGATGAGTGGATCAGCGATTATGATGATGGTTATAGGTATGGTAGTCATTTGGGGAGGACTTGCATTAAGTATTGCAAATTTATTTAAGAAAAAGGCATAAGCTAAAAACATCTGTACCGAAATGGTACAGATGTTTTTTTTATGAAAAAATTGTATTAGAAAAAATTCCAATAACCATACTACAACTACGAGGAAGAGTGAAGGGGTGAATGAAAATTGGAACAAACGATTTATATTAAAATGCGCAATCGCTTAAAAGTGTCTCCTACGTATGAAGTAAAGCTGAGCGATGTTGCTCAACTTGCCGGAGATTCTTTTGTAGTTGAGTTGTTACAAAATGAAATAGTCTACAAAATAACAGCGCATGATAAAACACATGTTGTAATTGATGTTATGAAAGTGATTGAGATTATTCAACAAAAAGCGGCTCACATACAAATTAATTTACTTGGTTCTGGACAAACTCTTGTTGAAATTATATATGAAAAAAAGAAAGTGCATCCGGTTTTCTTCGGACTTGTATGGTTGTTACTTTTCATTGGAGCGGCCCTTGCGATCATTTATTTCCATGAAGATGTAAGTATGCAACAAGTACACCAACGGTTATATTACATGATTACTGGAGAATTTAAGGCGCAACCACTTTTATTTCAAATTCCTTATTCATTAGGTCTTGGATTAGGTATGGTCTTATTTTTTAATCATGTATTTCAAAAGAGAATTAATGAAGAGCCGAGCCCGTTAGAAGTTGAGATGTTTCAATATCAGCAGTCGCTTGATCAATATGTAATTGTTCATGAAAACAAGGATAATATGAAACAGATTGCTGATGATTGAGTGTGCATTTGTTGTATTAATTGGCTTAGCTGGAGGGATTGCAGTAGGTAGCGGATATGTCGCGTTTTTAGCTGTACTTGGTATAATCCCTCGTTTAGCTCAATTAACGAGAAGTGGAAAGCATATTCAATACTTTGAGTGGGCGGTCATTGCAGGTACTTTAACAGGGGCTTGGTGTAGTTTGAAAAATATTACATTTCAAACGTCACAATATTGGCTTGTTATATTAGGGATATTTTGTGGCACATTCATTGGAATGCTCGCTGCGGCGTTAACGGAAGTGTTAAACGTTTTACCTATTTTAGCGAAACGAGTAAGGGTAGAGGAGAAAATTATTGTTTTACTCGTTGCTCTTGTACTTGGGAAAGTAATAGGCTCGTTGTTTCACTGGATTTATTTCGTAAAGTAGGAGGCAATATATATGGCAGGGCGAAAATTGAAGGATGATTACATAAATAAAGTGAAGGAGTACCATCCAAAACCGAACTATTTCATAAATTGTGTGAAGGCATTTCTTGTTGGTGGACTCATTTGTACAGTCGGAGAAATATTGATGAAATTTTATATACATTATTTTCACTTTAGTGAACAAGAGGCAGGAAATCCGACAGTTGCAACGCTTGTTTTATTGTCGGCGATTTTAACAGGGTGTGGTGTATATGATAAAATCGGGCAGTTTTCTGGAGCGGGATCAGCAGTACCAGTTACTGGATTTGCGAATTCTATGGCGAGTGCCGCACTAGAGCATAGGAGTGAAGGGATTGTTCTAGGAATCGCTACTAACATGTTTAAGCTTGCAGGAAGTGTCATTGTATTTGGAGTCGTCGGTGCATACATTATCGGGTTAATAAGATATACATTTCAAATTTTAATGTCTTAAAGGAGGGGTGGGTATGAGATTGACAGGAAAACAAACGTGGGTATTTCAAAATGATATCTTCGTGAATGCAACTGGTACTGCTGTCGGTCCGAAAGAAGCTGAAGGCCCTCTTGGAAAGGATTTTGATATTTCATATTCTGACTTACATTGCGGAGAGGAAAACTGGGAACTTGCTGAACGAAGGTTAATGTCAGACTCAATTCAACAAGCGATGCAAAAAGGGAATATAAAAAAATCGCAAATTGATTTCTTTTTAGCGGGAGATTTATTAAACCAAACAGTGACAGCAAATTATGTTGCTCGTGAGTATGGTATTCCTTTTTTAGGGATGTTCAGCGCTTGTGCGACGTCAATGGAAACGTTGGCGATTGGATCAGCTTTTATAGATGGTGGATTTGCGAATCGTATTTTAGCTACAGTAAGTAGTCATAATGCGACGGCTGAAAGACAATTTCGTTCCCCAACAGAATACGGAGGACAAAAGCCAGGGACAGCAAACTCAACTGTTACCGGAGCAGGGTCAATATTAATTAGCAATGAGGAGAGTGCAATTAAAATAACAGCAGCAACAATTGGTAAAGTGCAAGATTTAGGAATTGCTAATCCTTTAGATATGGGATCAGCGATGGCACCAGCTGCTGCTCATACAATTCAACAACATTTTGAAGATTTGAGAAGAAGTGCAGCTGATTATGATCTTATTGTTACTGGTGATTTATCGGCTGTTGGGACACCAATTGCGAAACAACTTTTACTTGAGGAAGGGTATGATTTGGGGAATGTATACAATGATTGTGGATTAATGATTTACAATTCAAATCAAGAAGAAGTGTTTGCAGGGGGCAGTGGTTGTGCTTGTTCAGCTGTTGTAACATACGGCCATTTATTGCGTGAAATGCAAAAAGGGAATTTACAAAGAATTTTTGTCGTTGCAACTGGAGCTCTATTAAGCCCCATGATGATGCAACAGAAGGAAACGATTCCAACGATTGCGCATGGTGTTGTGTTTGAAAGCGTTAAAGGAGAGTGAATTGTGGATTTTATATATGCATTTCTTGTAGGAGGAGCTATTTGTGTAATTGGACAAGTGTTGCTAGATTTCGCAAAGTTAACACCGGCACATTTAATGGCAACTTTTGTAGTCGCCGGAGCTATTTTAGACGGATTCGGATTGTACGATAAGCTTATAAAATTTGCAGGTGCTGGGGCAACAGTCCCTATTACAAGTTTTGGACACTCACTATTGCACGGGGCAATGCATGCGGCAGAAAAACATGGATATTTAGGAATTGGAATCGGTATGTTTAGCTTAACGTCTGCGGGGATTTCAGCAGCGATATTATTTTCATTTTTTGTTGCACTTATATGTAAACCGAAAGGATAAATCAAATGAGACGAAGGGTTGTTTTGGTCACAGATGGAGATGAATATGCAAAGCGGACAATTGAGCTGTTAACAAAGGAATTTGGGGGAAGGTGTATTTCAGCATCGCAAAGTAATCCGACCAAATTGACAGGGAAGAAAGTTGTTGAGCTTATTATGCAAACGCCATATGACCCTGTATTTGTCATGTTTGATGACAGCGGATTTATAGGAGAAGGATCTGGTGAAAAGGCGTTAAAGTATGTCGCAACACATAAACAAGTCGATGTACTGGGTATTTTAGCAGTAGCATCTAATACACATCATTGGGAATGGGCACGTGTAGATGTAAGTGTAGATCGGAATGGGAATTTGACAGAATATGGCGTTGATAAATTTGGACTCCCAGATGGTGAAATTGGCAGGATTAGTGGGGATACGATTTATTGTTTAGATGGTCTGAATGTTCCTGTCATAGTGGGGGTAGGTGATATTGGCAAGATGTGCGGAAATGATGAATGGGAGAGAGGATCACCTATTACTAGAAAAGCGATTCAATTAATTTTGGAAAGGAGTGGGTTTTATGACGAAGCCTAAAAAAGTGAATATCCCGATTTCATCTTTTTTAAGTGATAATGAAAATTATTTAAAGCAAACAGTCGGACTCGGTGTTACATACGATGTTGGTATTCGTAAATTTCAAATTTTAAATAAAGAAATTGGTGTGTTATTTGTAAATGGACTTTGTGATACGAATTATATTATCCCTATTTTAGAAGAAGCGGTGGATACAAATGAAATAAGGGATGTAGAAGAAGATACAGTGAAGCTTTTAGAGAATCGTTTAATTCATCAACAAGTAAGTAAAGTGAAAACGATGGATGAGGTAATGCTCCAAGTATTATCAGGACTCATTATTATATTTGTGGAAGGCGAAACGGAAGCGTTTGCAATAGATGTTCGTAGTTATCCGGGCAGGACACCGACAGAACCAGATACAGAAAAGGTAGTGCGCGGTGCAAGGGATGGTTTTGTTGAAAATATCGTTGTAAATACAGCATTAATTCGTAGAAGGATACGCGATCCACGTCTTCGAAATGAAATGATTCGAGTCGGGGATAGATCGCAAACGGATATTTGTATTACATACGTTCAAGATGTTGCAAATCCAGATTTAGTAAAGATTATAAAACAAGAATTAAATAACATTGATGTAGACGGGATTACGATGGCGGATAAAACAGTAGAAGAATTTGTAGTAAAACAAGGTTATAATCCATTCCCGCTTATTCGATACACAGAAAGACCAGATGTAGCAGCAAATCATCTATTAGAAGGACATGTGTTAGTACTTGTTGACACATCACCAAGTGTTATGATCACTCCAACAACATATTTCCACCATTTACAGCATGCAGAAGAGTTTAGACAAAATCCAGCTGTAGGTACATTTTTACGTTGGGTACGTTTTTTAGGTGTTATATTTTCGCTGTTCTTACTGCCATTTTGGTTAGTTTTTGTTTTTAATCCAACTCTTTTACCAGATAGTCTTGCTTTCATTGGACCAAACAAAATGACGCACTTACCAATTTTATTACAAATTTTGATGGCGGAAGTCGGACTCGAATTTTTAAGAATGGCTGCCATCCATACACCGACATCATTGTCGTCTGCAGCAGGATTAATTTCTGCCATATTAATTGGTCAAATTGCAATTGATGTAGGTTTATTTGTACCAGAAGTTATTTTGTATGTAGCGGTTTCTATGATTGGATCATTTGCAACGCCGAGTTATGAACTTGGACTTGGAAATAAGGTCGGAAAATTGTTTGTCATTATTTTAACAGGCATATTTCATGAAATGGGATTTGTCATTGGAATGACGATGTTGATTCTGTTTTTAACATCTATAAGAAGTTTGCAAACACCGTATTTATGGCCGTTTTTACCGTTTGATTGGGGCGCGTTAACGAAAATTTTACTTCGTCCAACTATGTCTAGTTTAAAGGTTCGTCCAAGTATTGTAAGACCTCAAAATGTGCGAAGACAAAAATAAGCGGGATTATGCTCCGCTTATTTTTTATTGAAAATTTATTGTTTTTTTAACAAAAATCAAACATTTTTTTTGTACAATTAGAGTAGATATTGTGTATGGAAGGGGAAGAGGACATGATTAAACTATTTGTAAGTGATTTAGATGATACACTCGTTTACAATATGAATGATATGCAAAAGGAAGATGAACGAGCGCTTTGTTGGCTAGCTGAAAACGGGACAAATATTTGTTTTGCCTCTGGCCGTTTTACTCACCGAATTGATGAGGCGGTAAAAAGGTTTTCGTTCCCGTATTACACAACTAGTTTAAATGGAGCGACAATGATACTACCGGATGGAAAAGTATTTCATGAATCGAGTTTTGAAGATGGGGTTGCCCAGGAAATATATCGATATATACATAAAAAGGGACTAGCAGATATTGTTTGTGCAAATGAGCAGCGATATACAAAAAGGAAGAATGAACATCACCATACTTTTGAAGAGTATATGGGAGTGCATATTGCTGAAATCGAAGAGTTAGAAGAGGAATTTGGGAAGACTGTACACCCTGCGAAATTATTTGTTTTTGGCGAAGAAGAAAAAATTGTAGCATTAGATCAAGAGTTGAGAGATACATTTCATAGCGAAGCGGAAGTCTTTATATCGGGTAAGCGATATGTTGACATTATGCCAAGAGGTGTAAGTAAAGGAAGCGCTCTGAAGCGATTAATGGAACATTTACAAATTGAAGCAAATGAAGTTGCATGTATTGGAGATTCTTTCAATGATATTTCTATGTTTGAAGTAACCCCGCACTCCTTCACCCTCCATCATGCTCATCCGTATGTGAAGGAGAAAGCAAATCATGTTGTCCGTTCGGTTGAAGAAGCTATTATGAAATTACCGTTACTTGTATAAAAAAGAAGCTCGTCACTGGCGAGCTTCTTTTTTACTTGAATAAAGATTTAACGAAATCAATGATACTAGAGAAGAAATCTTTTACTTTATCTAGGAAACTTTGCCCTTCTTCAGATCCTAAGAAGGCAGACACATGGTCTTTTGCTTTCTCTAATTGGCTACCAACTTGGTTCCAATCGATATTAAGATTTTTCATTTTATCAAATAACGATACTAAGTTATCCAACTGTTCATCTGTTAATGTAATGCCAAGTTGATCAGCAATTTTTTTAATTAATGTACGTAAATCTTCAGTTGTTTTTGGCTGTTCTTTTGCAATTTCTTCTTTAATTTTTGCAACAAGTTGAACTGCTTTTTCTTCGCCGATTTTATCACCAAGCTGGGCTGTTTGTACCATTTCTTCATTGGCTACTTTTTTTACTTCTTCAGGAATGGCTTTGTTTGATGTTGTTTCATAGGCCTTCATTAAACCTGTTAAAGCAGCAGTTCCTGAAACTTTAAATGGTGCAGTAATTTGAATCTCTGCATCTTTCACACCTGCTGTAATAAGTGCATTTGTGTACATTGCATCTGTTATCGAATTAATGTTTTTTGAGCGTACAATGAGACCTGACCCTGGTTTTGTGTATGTAATCATAGAAGAGGAAATAGCTCTCGTACCAATTTGCGCTTTTGGAACGATGCCCTCTAGAAATTTATGTTCTTCCGCATTAGATACAGTAATAATTTGTGCATCTTTTGGTGCTTTCATTTCTTTCAAAAGATCTTGTTTCTGTTGTTCAGATAAGTTTTCTCCTAGTGTAACAATTGATTCTCCCTCAATGATGTCTGCAAATGAAGCTGTTGGCATAATAAATACGGCTACAGCTAATAGCAGAGCTAGTAATTTCGTTTTCACGAAAAATCGCTCCCTTTCTCTTTCTTAAATTTTCGGGCAACACAGTTATTATAGTATATTTTTCTTATTTGTCACCTAGCTTCTTCCACATTTCAAAAAAGAAGTATGCAGATTGTCGGATTCTTTTTGTTTCTCGTCATGAATATGGTAATATAGTGCTGAGATAGTTGAAAGGAGACATATACATATGAAAACTTTAGGATACATATTAATGGAAAATGGCGAAAAAATCGATTTAGAATTTTTCCCAGAAGAGGCACCAAAAACAGTAGAAAACTTTAAAAAATTAGCAGAGCAAGGATTTTATGATGGTGTGACATTCCACCGCGTTATTCCTGGCTTTGTAAGCCAAGGTGGAGACCCAGCAGGCACAGGAGCAGGTGGCCCAGGTTACTCTATCCCATGTGAAACTGATGGAAATCCTCATAGACATCTTGTTGGCTCACTTTCTATGGCACATGCTGGCCGTAACACAGGTGGTAGCCAATTCTTTGTTGTTCATGAGCCACAACCGCATTTAGATGGCGTACATACTGTATTCGGTAAAGCAACAAGCGGTATTGAAACAGTATTAAACATGCGTCAAGGCGATGTAATGAAAGAAGTTAAAGTTTGGGAAGAATAAGTTACGAGAAAAGGAGAGCGATTTTGCTCTCTTTTTTTATTTCTTATAAACAGGGATTGGTATATATTTTAAAGTATATGACACAAATAGGACGGCTACTAACGTTAAATTATATTGTTCATGAGAACACACTTTTAACAAAATACATAGAATGGAGTACGAATTATATGCTTCAATAAATGTATTTCTCTTAACATATTACTTTTAGTAGAACTACTTTGTTCAAAAGTGGTTAATAAGTGAAATGTGATGAGAAAGGGATTTTCCTTATAGTTCCTATATAGTATTGTCTCTTTTTTGAGCGGTGTAATAGAAAGAAATAGCGTGGAAACATATATTTGACTTTCTTCTTAACGCTTTGTATGATTATCAAGTTGTTTCAGCCTCTTCTCACTCTGGTAAAAATATTGTAGAATGAATGTGATATGAAAAGAGTGATTGAGGGGATAAATAGTTTGTAACTTTTGTAAGAAGGGATAAGGGTTATGTTAATTCGTTTTAAAAAAAGTTATGAAAAAATTGCAATGGGGCTTCTTTCATTTATGCCAACTGAAAAAGATGTAAAAACATTACAATTGACAATGAAAGAATATGAAGCGAAAGAGGATTGGCAATTGTATTTGTGGAAACAAAATGAAGATTTTGTTGGGATAATGGGGATTATAAAAAAAGAAGATCAGGTATTGGAAATTCAGCATTTGAGCGTGAATCCGTCTCACCGTCATATGGGGATTGGGACGAAGATGGTTCAAGAGCTTAAGAGTAAATTTCTTGAGTTTACAATTTGCGGAAATGAGCAAACAGCAAGTTTTTGTAAAAAGTGTAAAGAGCTTGAACAAAATATACATTCATGAAAGCAGGGATAAGTGTTTATTATCTCTGCTTTCTTTTTTGTAGTTGCTCGTGTCGATCAGAAATGACTTCTGTTCGATCACGCAATGTGTGCTTATTTATGATGTATTCATCAGGAATGACGTTCACATCTTTCCAAGAGAGGTTTTGTTTCTTACATAACTGTATGCATTGTTTTTCTAACGATACGTCTAACAAGGGTAAAAATAACGGCGTGAAAATTTCCTTTTTGTGGATAGAGTGTAATCTTTCATTTAATAAGAAGATAAGTTGTTTATGATCTATTCCTAATTGATGTAAAGATGTACTGTTCTTTTCTAAAAGTGCTATTGCGCTTTTTATCATCTTCTCTGCACCATTCCAGTTGGATCGCCTGTGATGGTATAAGGAAACAGCAATTTGAATGAGACCGACTAAGTAATTGTCGCGTTCTCCTCTAGGTTTTAATTTCCAATACTCTTCTAATATTTCATGACATTCAAAATAATCATAGTCTCCGTGAAAATGAATTAAAAATTGTATGTACTCGGTAGGATACATTTTTTTCGCTCCTGTCTAACGGTTATATGTACAGTTTATCATAGAAATATTAACAATAAGCGACTAGGGAAATATCCCTAGTCGCTTTATTGCGTCCTATTAGCAGAAGCAAGCTGCTCCTACAATGATTAGTAAAATGAACAGTACAACAAGTAATGCGAACCCACCGCTAAAACCGCAATCAACGTGACCCATAGTTTTTTGACCTCCTACATTGTTCTTACTACATTGTTATCATATGAAGCGGTGGGCATTATGACATGGGCATAGGTCTATTTTTAATTAAATTTCTTAAAAAGGTTGGATAGAACATGAGTATGCTCTATACTTATGTTGTTATAGAAAAAATGTGGTGGGATGCTTTGTGCAGTATAATTTTAAAGTAGAGGCTTTTGAAGGGCCTTTAGATCTATTGTTACACTTAATACATCGTTACGAAATTGATATATATAATATTCCTGTAGCGGAAATTACAGAGCAATATCTATCTTATGTCCATACGATGAAAGAATTACAATTAGATGTTGCCAGTGAGTATTTAGTAATGGCTGCAACGTTATTGCAAATTAAAAGTAAAATGTTGTTACCGAAACAAGAAGAAGATGTACCTGATAACGGTGAAGACTTTATAGATGACCCTCGTCAAGAATTGATGGAGAGGTTAATTGAATATAAGAAATATAAGCAAGTTGCTACTGAGTTAAAAGAAAGAGAACAAGAAAGAGCACAGCTATATACACGTCCGCCAATTGATTTTACATCATTTCAACAAGAAGAGGAGACAAGCTTACCTCTTGATGTTACGTTATATGATATGTTAGCGGCATTTCAAAAGCTAATGCGTCGTAAAAAAGCAAAGACCCCCGTAACAACGCGAATTACTCGCCAAGAAATACCAATTGCACAGCGAATGACTGATATTCTACAACAGTTAGAAGTAAAAGGCGGTCGTCAAAGCTTTTATGATTTGTTTGCTGATGAAGAACGCGAAATAATGGTTGTAACATTTTTAGCGGTTCTTGAGCTAATGAAAAATCAACAAATCATAATTGAGCAAGAACATAATTTTGATGAAATTTTCGTGTTAAGCTCTAATAAATCCGTATAGAGTTGGTATGTGAAAATGGGATAGAAATATTTTATCTTATGTTAGGTTTTAATGTATCGTTTGGAACGAGAGAAGAAATATTGAACCGAACGCATTTACTGTGATTCGGTTTTTTTATGTGTATTTTTATGGAAAATAGGAGGAAGGAGTTCGTAAAATGGATAGAAAAGAACAAAAAGCGATTATTGAAGGACTTTTATTTGTTGCAGGTGACGAAGGGATTTATCCGGAACAGATAGCTAAAGTTCTGGAAGTTGAAGTGGAAGAAGTAATAAACAGTATAGAGGAAATGCAAAAAGAATGTGAAGGATCGAATCGAGGGCTGCAAATTGTACAATATGCAAAAGTGTATCGTTTTGCAACAAAGAAAGAACATGCTGCATACTATCAAAAATTAATAAATACCCCAACAACGGCTTCACTGTCTCAAGCAGCTCTTGAAACGTTGGCAATCGTTGCGTACCGTCAACCGATTACAAGAACAGAAATGGAAGAGATTCGAGGAGTGAAAACAGATAAGGCATTACAAACGTTAGTTTCACACTTACTTATAAAAGAAACGGGAAGAGCGGAAGGACCAGGGCGCCCTATTTTATACGGAACGACGAAAGAATTTTTAGATACGTTTGGATTGAAAACATTAGATGATTTACCACCTCTTTCGGAAGAAAATGAACAAATGAATGAAGCAGATTTATTCTTTGGTTCTTTACAGGAATTATCAAAATAAAAGCTTAGCATTTTGCTAAGCTTTTTTTGTATATCAATTACAGAGCGTGCCATACTAAATGAAAAAAGGAGACGAGTTATGAAAGGTGTACGGAGTATTCTATTGTTGGTTTCTGTTTTATTATGTTTTTCGTTAAACAGCGCATCGGCTAAAAGATATATGATGTCTATTCATACTGCGTCTTCTATACATATGCATCGGCAACATTTTGGTAAAATGAAAGTAAGTTTTTTAAAAGTTGGACAAGGTGATGCGACACTTATTACATTGCCAAATGGTCAAACGATGTTAATAGATGGGGGCCCTTATGAAGCGGGAGAGGTTATTATTCAAAAACTAATTGAAAAAGGAATTAATCATTTAGATGTGATTGTAAGTACTCATCCTGATATGGACCATATAGGGGGGCTTATTCCAATTGTAGAACAAATGCCGGTTTCACTCGTATTAGATAGTGGAAAAACATATAGTTCATTTACTTATCATACGTATCGGAATAATATTAAAAAAAGGGGCATACCTTTCATTTCAGTGAAGGAAGGACAATATATACCGTTAGATCCACATGTTTCTATACAAGTATTAAACAATGGTAAATCGAAAGACGAGAATAACGAGTCCTCAATTGTGTTAAAGATTCGATATGGTAAAGCGGACTTTTTATTAATGGGTGATGCTGATATACGGACGGAAAATGAAATATTAAAGCAGTTTGATGTACATGCAGATGTATTAAAAGTTGGGCATCATGGCTCGTATACTTCAACGAGTGAAACATTCTTAAAAAAAGTAGACCCACAATTCGCTATTCTTTCGTACGGGAGTAGAAATCCATATGGACATCCTCATCAAAGTGTTGTAAGACGATTAAAACAGCGTGGTATAATGATATACGGAACAAACAAGCGTACAGTAGAAATAGAAACAGACGGTGAACATATTACTATGGGGTCGAGTGGTCTTATGCCACTACTTAAGTAATTAATTATATAAGAGGGTATTTTCCATTTTGGAAAAAATGAATAACATATATTATAATGAAAAAGAAATAAATTTCCTTTTTTCTGCTGAATGAAGAGGAAATTTCATTGGAATGTATAGACAACTACTCGTGTGTATATTAAGATGGAATTAGGCGAATAAGGTAATAATAACAAGTAGGTATTTCATGGGAAAGGATCGATGAAAATGAAAACGCAAGTTGTCATCAATGCCAAAATTTATACAGGTAAAGAAGTAGTGGAAAACGGATTTATTCGTTACACAGAAACAGTTAAAGAAATTGGTTTGATGGCTCAATATGTATCACAAGAAAATGAAACTGTGTTAGATGTGGCAGGAAAGATTGTGATTCCAGGTATGATTGATGTTCATATTCATGGTGGATACGATATTGATGCGATGGATGCAAATAGCGATGGATTAGTAACTCTTGGTAAAGAAATGTTAAAAGAAGGAGTTACAACTTACTTCCCAACAACAATGACACAAGCTCCAGAAGCGATTGAAGCGGCGCTAAGTGCTGCGAAGGAAGCGAAAGACAAAGGAGCACATTTCGAATATATTCACTTAGAAGGACCATATGTTTCAAAAAAACGTGCGGGTGCACAACCACTTGAACATATTGTTCCTGCGAGTATCGAGCAATTTAAACAATGGCAGGAAGCAAGCGGTAATCTAATTAAATTAGTAACATATGCACCGGAAGAAGAAGGTGCGTTAGAGTTTGAACAGTATCTTGCTGAAACAGGTGTTGTTGGCACAATGGGGCATACAGATGCAATTGATGCACAACTGAAAAATAGAAAAATTACACATGCAACACATTTATACAATCAAATGCGTGGATTACATCATCGTGAACCAGGAGTTGTTGGTCATGTGTTATTAAATCCAGATGTAATGGTTGAAGTAATTACAGATGGTATTCACATTCACCCTGATATGGTGAAATTAGCATATAAATTAAAAGGACCGAAAAAAGTAAGTGTCATTACAGATGCAATGCGTGCAAAAGGTCTTGAAGAAGGATTATATGAGCTTGGCGGACAGCCAGTACATGTAAAAGATGGCAGTGCCCGATTAGAAGATGGAACGTTAGCTGGTAGTATTTTAAAAATGGATCAAGCTTTCCGAAATGTAATTGAATTTACAGGATGTTCAATCGAGGAGGCAGTGTTAATGACATCAGTTAACCAAGCAGAAGAATTTGGATTAAATAATAAAGGCGCGTTAGCGGTAGGTAAAGATGCAGACTTTGTTGTTATGACTGAAGAATTACATGTATATGATACGGTTCGTTTAGGAATTCATATGAAGGAAGGGAAGTAATTAGATGAATATTCTTGTTGTAAAAACTCCAGAAGAATTAGCAGAAGCAGGTTATAAGTTAATTAAAGAGGTTGTAAAATCAAAAGAAAATCCAACTTTAGGAATGGCTACAGGAAGCTCTCCATTAGGTATTTATGCAGAAATGCGAAAAAATAAACTTGATACAAGTCATGCAACCACTGTAAACTTAGATGAGTACGTAAATTTACCACACGAAGATAAAAACAGCTATCATTATTTCATGCAAGAACAGTTGTTTGATCATCTTCCATTTAAACAAACTTATGTACCGAATGGGATGGCAAGTGATTTAGAGGAAGAGTGCAAGCGTTATGAAGGCATTCTAGTAGCTAACCCAGTTGACTTACAGATTCTTGGAATCGGTGAAAACGGTCACATCGGATTTAATGAGCCAGGAACACCATTTAATTCTCCAACTAACATTGTAGAATTAACAGAATCTACACGCCAAGCAAACCTTCGCTTCTTTGAAAGAGAAGAAGATGTACCGACTCATGCGATTACAATGGGAATTGGAAGCATTATGAAAGCGAAACAAATTCTACTTGTTGCTATGGGATCTAAAAAGGCAGAAGCTGTTAAGGAATTATTGCAAGGAGAATATAGTGAGGCGTGTCCTGCTACAGTTTTACAACGTCATCCGAATGTAACCGTAATCGCAGATCCAGAAGCTCTATCTTTATGCAGTGAGGCGATTGCTGATGAACATCGACAAGTATTCACCATTTCCGATTTATTATCAGATTCAAGAGTGGGTGAAACAGCTAATTGAGGACGGCGAATGGAAGCCGGGAGATAAAATTCCATCTGAGAATGAACTTTGTGATAAGTTCGAAGTGAGTCGTATGACAATCAGACAGGCGATTAATAACTTAGTGGAACAAGGTTATTTATACCGGAAACGTGGGATTGGAACGTTCGTCCAACTTCCGAAAGTGGAGCAAAAGTTGCAAGGAATGACGGGATTCACAGAAGATATGATTTCTCGTGGTATGAAACCGAGCAGCCAGTTATTAAGTTTCCGCCTAGTTCCAGCTACTGCTAAAATAGCAGACCGGCTGAGAATACAAGAGGGAGAATCGGTTTATGAAGTGAGGCGTACGCGCTTAGCTGATGACGAACCGATTGCATTTGAGACGACATATTTGTCGCCAACTCTTGTGAAAGATATTAACGAAGAAATATTGCAACAATCTTTATATGAACATTTAGAGAAAAAACTGGGCTTTAAGCTTGTTCGCGCTACTCAATCAATTGAAGCTTCAATTGCAACGGATGATGAAGCTGAACATCTGCATATTCCTAAAAAGGCGCCTGTACTTGTAATGCGTCAATGGTCATATTCAGAAGGTGAGTTACCGTTAGAGTATGTGAAATGTATTTATCGTGGGGATCGTTACAAGTTTATTACGAACATCGCACGTAACAAGTAATATATTTCAGTTTGTGAAGTACAGTGAACTTTGATGTTTTCAACATGTAAAGAAATAAAAATACGACTCATCCTTATAAGGATCGAGTCGTATTTTTATTTGCTTCTTCATTATAAACAAGTACTTGGTTAACGGCATCTTTGACAGCATCTACTACATAGTGAGCGTGCTCTTTTACCGCATCATCAGCTTGAGACATAGCAAAACTATGAGGAGTTAAGGAAAACATTGGAATATCATTGTAAGAATCCCCTATGCATGCAACCTCCTCTGGTTGTATTTGAAACTCTTGTAATAAAACAGAAATAGCAGAACCTTTACTAATATTTGGTGGCATTACATCTAAACATTGTTCAGCTGAAATGAAAGTACTAACTTTTCCATGGAATTTTTCATCGATCTTTTTTTGAAGGAGTTGTAAGTTTTCTTTTGTTCCACCGATAGAAATTTTATTTGGAAAAATTGTATCATCGATTTTCTGTAATAAATTTGGTTCTTCAACAGAAGTCATTGCTACTTGTTTTTCGAGTTCATGAATAAAAGGTGTCTTTTCTTCAATATAGTAATTATGCTCATCACTTACATAACGGAAATAAGGGTCTTGATTTGTCATAGCTAGTAAATCAGGAAGAATGCTGGAATCAAAATTTGCGGATAATAGTTGCTTATTTTCATTAGTGTATACAAACACACCATTTACACTAATACGATGGAAATTTGTATTTACAGCTTTCATTAAGTCTGCGATTTCATTATCAAGTCGTCCAGAAGCGAAGCAAAGAATAACATTTTGCTGAGCAAGACTGCGAAGTGCCGCAACATCCTGTTCATCAATCAGACCTCCATGCTGCATCATTGTACCGTCAATATCACTTACAAACATTTTAATCATGTTGCTATCTCCTTTCTATGTACAGTTGCTCTTACATTATACGCATCATATACAAACATGTCTAAAAAATGAATTTTTATCAAATGGTAGATGTTTTACATTGACGACAAAGAAGAATGTTCTGTAACATAAAAGTAGGCTATTTAAGTACGAGGGTGGTGTTATATGAGTAATTATCTAGAAATTAAAAAAGTTTTAAATAATAATGTCATCATTGCTAGCCATCCTGAACACGAGGAAGTAGTAGTGATCGGTAAAGGAATTGGATTTGGAAAAAAGGCTGAAGATGTGTTGGAGCAAGAACAAATTGAGAAAATGTTTGTTTTAAAAAATGAACGTGATCGAGAACAATACAAACTTTTAGTGCCGCATGTGAGTGAAAAGCTAATTGAATTGATGAATGATATTATGTTATACATTCAAGAAAAAGCGGAGTCTCCATTAAATGAACATATTCATATCGCTTTAACAGATCATATTTCTTTTGCAATTAAAAGGCTGAAACAAGGACTTACAATAGATAATCCTTTTTTAGTTGAAACGAAAATGCTATATCCAGAGGAATATGAAATTGCTGAAGGAGTTGTGAAACTTTTAAATTCTCGTTTGCAAATTACATTGCCAGAAGGAGAAGTTGGCTTTATCGCACTCCATATTTATAGCTCGCTTACAAACTCTGATTTATCTTCTGTTAATCAAAATTCTCGTCTTATTGCACAACTTGTGTCTTTAATTGAGACAAACCTACAAATTACATTAGACCAAGAAAGCATTCATTATTTACGCCTTATTCGCCATTTGCAATATGCTATTGAACGGGTGAAAAAAGGAGAAAAAGTAGAAGAAGCACAAAGTTTTGCTGATTTATTAAAATTAGAATATCCAGTTTGTTATAATTTGGCATGGAAGCTAGTCAAAGTAATGCAGAACGAATTACAACTTCCGGTTTATGAAGCGGAGAGTATTTATTTAACGATGCATTTACAACGATTAGTGAAAGCAGAACATGTGTAAAAAGACATATATTTTTGTCTAAAATGAAAACGTTAAAAAAAATGATTGAATCGCTTACAATAGTTATGTATAATAACTATTGCAAAGTTATACAAAATTCGACAAACACATTAAGGTAAATAACGAAAACGTTTGCTTTAATTATAGTGAACTTATACGTAATCCTATTTTTGACACGTGTTACTGATTCGATCAGGCATGAGTGGAGAAAAGTTGGGAATGTAAGCTAAAGAAAGGGACATACTACCCTTTGTATAGCTATCGTTCTATCTTTTTTTTCCTCATGCCTTTTTGGCGTTTGTCGAAAAGTATCAATATAGATAAGAGAGGAAGGGTTTCCATGTTTAAGAAGATCTTTGGTGTTCTTCAAAAAGTCGGAAAAGCGCTTATGCTTCCAGTAGCGATTTTACCGGCAGCAGGTATTTTACTTGGATTTGGTAATGCATTTCAAAATCCACAACTAACAAATGTTATCCCTGCTTTAAAAGCAGATTGGTTCGTAATGGTTGCAAAAATTATGGAACAATCTGGCGATATTATTTTCGCTAACCTTGCGCTATTATTCGCAGTTGGGGTAGCGATCGGTTTAGCTGGTGGAGACGGAGTAGCTGGTTTAGCAGCGTTCGTCGGATACTTAATTATGAACAAAACGATGAGTGTGTTCTTAGAAGTAGATAAACTAGTGAAAGTAACAAGCACTGGAACAGATCCAGTAAAAATTGGATTTTCAGATCCAGCATATGCAAACGTATTAGGAATTCCAACGCTGCAAACAGGAGTGTTTGGTGGTATTATCGTCGGGATAGTAGCGGCATATTGTTATAATAAATACTTCAACATTGAATTACCATCATACTTAGGTTTCTTTGCAGGTAAGCGTTTCGTACCAATCGCAACTGCAACATTCTCTTTAGTGGTAGGTATTATCATGTGCTTCATTTGGCCATACATTCAGGGTGGCTTAAATACGTTCTCACATCAAATGATTGATGCAAATAGAACGATAGCAGCATTTATATTCGGTTTAATCGAACGTTCATTAATTCCATTTGGATTACATCATATTTTCTATTCACCATTCTGGTTCGAATTCGGTCAGTATACAAATGCAGCTGGCGAATTAATCCGTGGTGACCAAAAAATCTTTATGGCACAGTTAAAAGACGGCGTAGAATTAACAGCAGGTACATTTACAACTGGTAAGTATCCGTTCATGATGTTCGGTCTTCCAGCAGCAGCTTTAGCAATGTACCATGAAGCACGTCCGGAAAATAAAAAATTAGCAGCTGGTATTTTAGGATCTGCTGCATTAACATCTTTCTTAACAGGTATTACAGAACCGCTTGAATTTTCATTCTTATTCGTAGCACCAGTATTATTCGGAATTCATGCAGTATTCGCTGGTCTATCATTTATGACAATGCAAATTTTAGGTGTTAAAATTGGTATGACATTCTCTGGTGGTTTAATTGACTTCATATTATTCGGTGTACTACCAGGTCGTACGGCATGGTGGTGGGTAATTATTGTTGGTCTTGTACTAGCAGTTATTTACTACTTCGGATTCCGTTTCGCAATCCGTAAATGGAACTTAAAAACACCTGGTCGTGAAGTAGCGAATGCTAATGAAGGCGCAGGGAAAACAGAAGCAGGAGAACTTCCACGTGAAGTATTAGTAGCACTTGGTGGTAAAGAAAACATTACTTCGTTAGATGCTTGTATTACTCGTTTACGCGTTCAAGTTAACGAACAAAAAAATGTAAATAAAGACCGCTTAAAAGAGCTTGGAGCAGCCGGTGTACTTGAAGTTGGAAATAACATTCAAGCTATTTTCGGACCGAAATCTGACACATTAAAATCACAAATTCATGATATTATGTCAGGTCGTACACCTCATGTTGAAAAAGAAGCGCCTGTAAAAGTGGAAGAAGCTCCTCAACAGGTTGATGAAAATGAAACAATCGTTTCACCAATTGAAGGGAAAATCTTACCGATTACAGAAGTACCTGACCAAGTATTCTCAGGGAAAATGATGGGAGATGGATTTGCGATTGAGCCAACAGAAGGAACAGTAGTTTCTCCGGTTAATGGTGAGATTGTAAATGTATTCCCTACAAAACATGCGATTGGTATTCAGTCTGAAGGCGGAAAAGAAATTTTAATCCACTTCGGTATTGATACTGTAAAATTAAATGGTGAAGGCTTTGAAGCGCTTGTAGCACAAGGTGATAAAGTGAAGCAAGGACAACCATTATTAAAAGTAGATCTTGCATTTGTAAAAGAAAATGCACCATCTATTATTACACCAATCGTCTTTACGAATTTACAACAAGGACAACAAGTCGAATTGAAAAAAGATGGAAATGTTAAGAAGGGCGAAAACGCTATTATTGACATCCAGTAGGAATTTGACGCAAAATGTTTATAATTATAATAGGCGATGTGGTTGACCGAACATCGCCTATTATATACAATAGATGATGTAGTACTCACGTCTATACAACTAAAAAAATACTGTATTTGAAGGAGATAAATTATCATGGAAAAAATCTTTAAAGTAACTAGCGACTCAGGAATTCATGCTCGTCCAGCAACTCTACTTGTAAACACTGCAAGCAAATTTGGTTCTGACATTAACTTAGAGTATAACGGAAAAAACGTTAACTTAAAATCAATCATGGGTGTTATGTCTTTAGGAATTCAACAAGGCGCGGAAATTAAGGTCACTGCAAATGGTGATGATGCAGCTCAAGCACTAGCAGCTATCGAAGAAACTATGAAAAACGAAGGATTAGGAGAATAATGACTCTTAACATTCAAGGGATCGCTGCATCAAGTGGGATTGCTATTGCAAAGGCTTTCAGACTTGAGAATCCTGAATTTAACATTGAAAAGAAATCAATTACAGACGAAGCTGCTGAAATTGCACGCTTAGACGCTGCGCTTGAGAAAGCAAAATCTGAACTAGAAGCTATTAAGGACCATGCTTTTGCTGAGCTAGGTGCTGATAAAGCTGCTATCTTTGAAGCACATTTATTAGTATTAAATGATCCAGAATTAGTAAATCCAGTAAAAGATAAAGTAAATGGCGAAAAAGTAAATGCTGAATTTGCAATGGATGAAGTTGCATCAATGTTTATTTCTATGTTTGAAAACATGGATAACGAATATATGAAAGAACGTGCTGCGGATATTCGCGATGTAACAAAACGTGTTCTTGCACATTTACTAGGAATTAACTTCTCAAACCCTGGTACAATTTCTGAAGAAGTAATCATCATTGCTGAAGATTTAACACCATCTGATACAGCTCAGTTAAACCGTAAGTATGCAAAAGGTTTCACAACTGATATCGGTGGACGTACATCTCACTCTGCAATTATGGCTCGTTCTATGGAAATTCCAGCTGTTGTTGGTACGAAAGTTGTTATGGAGAAAATCCAAAACGGCGATATCGTAATCATTGACGGTTTAGATGGAGAAGTAATTGTAAACCCATCTGAAGAAACTCTTCGTTCTTTTGAAGAAAAGAAAGCGAAATTTGAAGAGCAAAAAGTTGTATGGGCAAAATTAAAAGACCAAGCAACTGTAACAAGTGATGGACATCACGTTGAGCTTGTTGCTAATATTGGAACACCAAATGATGTACAAGGTATTATCGATAATGGCGGAGAAGGCGTTGGTTTATACCGTACAGAATTCTTATACATGGGCCGTGACAATCTTCCAACAGAAGAAGAGCAGTTCGAAGCGTATAAAGCAGTTCTTGAAGGTGTAAAAGAAGATCAACCAGTCGTTGTTCGTACACTTGACATCGGTGGAGATAAAGAACTTCCATACTTACATTTACCAAAAGAAATGAACCCATTCTTAGGATACCGTGCAATTCGCTTATGTCTTGATGAGCAAGATGTGTTCCGTACACAACTTCGTGCATTACTTCGTGCTAGCGTATACGGTAACTTAAAAATTATGTTCCCAATGATTGCAACTCTTGATGAGTTCCGTCAAGCGAAAGCAATCTTATTAGAAGAGAAAGAAAGACTTGTTCAAGCGGGCACAACTGTTTCTGATTCTATTGAAGTTGGTATGATGGTTGAAATTCCAGCTTCAGCGGTATTAGCAGATCAGTTCGCAAAAGAAGTTGATTTCTTCTCTATCGGAACAAATGACTTAATCCAATACACAATGGCTGCAGACCGTATGAACGAACGTGTAGCTTACTTATACCAACCATATAACCCATCTATTTTACGTCTTGTAAAAATGGTTATCGATGCTGCTCATAAAGAAGGCAAATGGGCTGGTATGTGTGGTGAGATGGCGGGAGATTCACTTGCTATCCCATTATTATTAGGCTTAGGTTTAGATGAGTTCAGTATGAGTGCAACATCTATTCTTCCTGCAAGAACACAACTAAGCAAGTTGTCAAAAGCAGAAATGGAAACATTAGCAGAGAAAGCATTAACAATGTCAACTGCTGAAGAAGTTGTTGAATTAGTTAAAAGCATATAATAGTAAAAAAACCTGAGATCGATTCGAAATCGATCTCAGGTTTTTTTGTTACATATACCTTAGGTGATTTTATTAATTAAACTTCTCTTAAAGAGCAATTGCGATAACATCTTCTGGGCAAACACGTAAAATCCCTTCAAATCTATCGTCATTACGATTGTTTCCATTCTTATCATCTTTGTTGTTGTCTTTGTCGTCGTTATCTCTTCTTAATGCAGAGAATAGAGCAATACCGTTACAGAACCCCTCAAAAACTAAATTGCGGAATGTTCCATTTCCTTTTAGTTTAAGAAGTGAAATTTCAGTGCCTATAGAAAGATTTGCAAGTACGTTACATACAGCATGTCGTTGTGGTCTAATTTCTTCTCTCTCTTTCTCACGATGGTTGTGCTCTCTTTCATGATGATGACAGTCTCTAAAGTTATCACAGCATCCAAATGATCCAAACATAATCCTCATCACCCCCTTCACACTTATAATCTATGTAAGTTCGGTAGTTCGTGACTGGACAGATAATGGAAATTTTTCTAGGGGATTTTCTCATTTTAAATGACTAGATGGGTATTTAGTATGGAATGATGTTTAAAATAGGGGAAATGTCACAAAAAAATGTAAAGACCACCGAAATGAATGAAATAGGTAGCCTTTACACTTTTTTACTTTTATATAAAACGATGATATATACAGGAAGAGCTAGGAGTAGTGGTACAATGGATCGTGCAGTGTGTTTTTCTGCTTCTAATTGTAACGCTTCTTCTTTAGGGAATTGTAACACTGATATGTTTGCAGCATCGCCAATAAAATATAGCAGTAGTACAGTTACTATGTAACTCAAAAGTGCGATAAAGCTTCCGTATGAACTCAATGAAAATCCCTCTCTTGTTATCTATTTGTTATCATTGTATCACAATTGTAACAAAAATACACGGTTATATTTCAATGCTTTAACAAATTTCGACACAAAACGCCATATTTGTTTATGGTGATAGCGTAAAAATTACAATTTCTCTATGTGTAGATGTCGAATAATACATTGTAATATTACGGATGTGTGACAGAATATAAAAAAACGAAGGTAATGAAATTACCTTCGTTTTTATTATTTCGCCCATTCACTTACTTGTTCTACGCTCATGCGCGGTGCAGGGTGACCTTTTAAAGTTGACTCACCAATTGTAATAAGCATAATTGGTACGTAACGAGATGAAACATTAAATTCTTCCATTAGTGCTTGTGGGTTGAAACCACCAATTGCGCAAGTATCCCAGCCAGTTGCTTTAGCAGCAAGCATAAGTTGCATTGCTGCTAAAGCAGCATTTGAAAAGGCAGCATCTCGTGGGTATTGCTCACGAGTATATGCAGATTCAATATTTTTAGCTAAGCGCTCTTTTGCGTCTGCTTTCATAAATCCTTGTTCTACAATTGGACCGTAAACAGGTTCAACATTTTTATATGCTTCTAAATCACCTAAAATAGCGACTACGGCAGAAGCGTCAAGAATTTGTTGTTGGTTATAAGCAATTGGGTGTAATCGTTTTTGTACATCTTCGCCTTGGAAAACAAGGAATTTCCAGTGTTGCAAGTTCCAAGCAGAAGGTGCTTGCGCAGCTGCTTTTAAAATTTCATGTAACTCTGTAGATGAAATTTCTTTTTCAGGGTTGAATGCACGTGTAGATGTGCGTTCATATAAAACGTTAAAAAAGTCATTGTTTGTCATTATATATCCTCCAAATTACATATCAACTTAATATAAAATAAATGTAATATACTCTACTTACATTTTGTAAGTTATTGAATTTAAGAATATAATACCTTTATTTTAATTGTCAAGTTTTAAATAGTAAGGCAGGGCATTCATACAAACGATACAATTCATATAATCATACACTAAAAAAGGAATTTCCAGAGCAGATAAGCGAAGATAACATTCTCAATTAGCTTGTTAATATGAGTTCCTCACAATTCTTTATAAAATGATTGTGAGGAATTCAGTAAAACAAGATATATGAAGTGAGTGAAGACCAGTGATGAACATACTACATTTTTTATTAGAGAATACTGTTTTCCAAAATGTATTACAAGATCTTCAGTTGAATGTCCTTTATATAGAAGATGGATGTACACATCAACAAACGATAGAAAACGTCCATCCAAAATGTATGTTTATAGCAAATAGTTTTGAAGAAGGAGAAATATTGTTTCATAGAACTAGACCACATATTGTAATTATGTATGTAACAGATTTTGCTCAAATAAAATATATAAAGAATATATATGATTCACGGAGTACATTCATTATCATTTGGGATCAACAGATAAACAATGAGTTTGCAGATTTACTACTGTTAGGAATACGTAATATTGTTATAGCACCAGTAACTCCACAAGTGGTACTAGAGGAAGTGAATAAGAGTTTATATCAACTTACTTTAGTGCGGCAAGTAGGTTTACAACAAGAATTGCTTCAAACGATGTTTGATTTTCAAAATGATTTATTATTTATAGTAGAAGATGATGAGATTGTTGATTGTAATACGAATTTTTTACAATTCTTCGGACATGATAATTTATTTACGTATCGTGAACAACATTTAGTGTTTGCAGAACATCTTATTAGAGAGAACGGATATTATTCGACGACTCACGATATAACATGGCTGGATGATACTTTATCAAATGGAAGAAGAATTAAAATGTACAATTATGAAGGAGAAGCATTTACTTTTCTATTACGTGCGACACCATTACCAGAAGATTTATCGCGATTTATAGTAAAATGCACAGAGATTACAGAATTAGACGAAATCTATCAAGAGCAAGAAAGACTTGCTATGATAGATTCATTGACAGAGGTTTATAATCGTTTGAAGTTCCAACAAATACTAGAGGTAGAGTGGGACAATGCAATACGTAACGATGAAAAATTAGCACTTATTTTGTTTGATATAGATAATTTTAAATCAGTAAATGACACATATGGTCATGATTTTGGCGATTTAGCATTAGTACAACTTGCAGATCTTATGAAATCTAAAGTTGAAGATCAACATGTATTTGCAAGATGGGGAGGAGAGGAATTTATAATATTAGTGACAAATACGGTAGAAAAAGAAGCGTTTCAAGTTGCGGAATCATTGCGATTTTTCATTGAAACAAAGCATTTCTCTGGAATTTCGAAATTAACAGCGAGTTTTGGAGTTGCGTTATATGAGCAAGGGATTACAAGAGAAGAGTTAATGCAAAGAGCGGATATTGCGTTATATGAAGCGAAAAAAAATGGGAAAAATCAAGTATGTATATATAGAAAAGAAAAAATGTGATTTTTCGCAACAAATTGTTGCGATTTTTTTTTATTACTTGATAATAGAATATGGGGGACCATCTTAACCGATAAGCTCCCACTTCAAGTAAGCTCGCAAGAGAGACTAAGTGGTGGGTAGTTCACATGAAGTAATTACGGAGGAACAATATGATAAAAAAAATAATGGTTATGGCTTCACTGTCTGCTGTAGTTTGCGGCGGAGTATACTATTTTCTCTATAGTCCCGATTCAAAGGAACAAGCAGTATTAACAACAAAGGTAACTCCTGCTATTGAGTCAGAGGTACAGGATAATATAGAAGAAGTACAAAAAATTGATTATGCTAGTATATCTCAAAAGTTAGATCAGTATTTAGTAGGAAAGCAATTTAATGGGACAGTTTTGGTGACAGATAAAGAGCATGTTATATTGAATAAAGGATATGGATATGCTGATGTTCAAAATAAAATAGAAAATACGCCTCAAACAAAATATCGTATCGGTTCTATTACGAAAACAGTTGTTGCTACATCCATTCTACAGTTACAAGAACAAGGTAAGTTAAATATCCAAGATAATGTAAATAAATACATTCCTTCATTTCCAGCAGATAAACACATCACGTTATATCACTTATTAACGCATACATCTGGTTTACCGGAAAATGGGAAAGGGAAGGTTAATGTAGCTTCACGTATAAATTTAGTAACTTGGATTGGAAGTCAAAAATTAGAGTTTCCACCAGGAACAGGTTGGAAGTATACGGATTATAATTATATGGTGCTCGCTTATATTATAGAAAATATAACGAAAAAGCCTTTAGGAGACTATGTAAAAGAAAATATATTTACAAAGGCCGAGATGCATGAATCAGGTATGGGAAATATGGTGCCTGGAGATAAAAACTTCACGAAGGGTTATGTGAAGAAAGACCAAGATCTTGTACCAGCACAAAAATTAGGAATGGACTGGTTATATGGATCGGGTGAGATGTATACGACAGTAGGGGATATGAAAAAATTAGATGAAGCGATTATAAATGGAAAGCTTCTTTCTGAACAAAGTATACAAGCGATGTTTACACCTTCACAAGAAAGAAAATATGCATTTAGCTTTTACATATATCCAGATTATTTCCATAACCATGGTGTACTATCTGGTTGGAACACTTTCAATAATTTTAATAAAGAAAAAGGAACTTTTGTTATTTTATTTTCAAATGTGAAAAATAGTATGGATGATGATTTTAATAAAGAGTTCCGAAAGATGGTAAATGATTTATTAGAACAAAGGGGATGAGAAGATGGAAAATAAAAATTTATCAATAGGTTTCATTGGTATTGGTGTAATGGGAAAAAGTATGGTTAACCATTTAATGCAAAGTGGTTATAAAGTATATGTATATAATAGAACGAAAGAAAAAGCGGATTCTTTAGTGCAAGAGGGTGCGACTTGGTGTGATACACCGAAAGCGTTAGTAAAGCAAGTTGATGTTGTTATGACGATGGTTGGTTATCCTCATGATGTAGAAGAAGTGTACTTTGGGGTAGATGGAATTTTAGAACATGCAAATGAAGGTACGATAGCAATTGACTTTACAACATCTACACCAACATTGGCAAAACGTATTAATGAAGTTGCGAAAAGCAAGAATATATATACATTAGATGCACCAGTATCTGGCGGGGACATTGGGGCTAAAGAAGCAAGACTAGCAATTATGGTCGGTGGAGAGAACAGAATATATGATATTTGCTTACCTCTATTTGAAAAACTAGGAACAAATATTCAGTTGCAAGGCCCTGCTGGGAGTGGACAACATACAAAAATGTGCAATCAAATAGCAATTGCTTCTAACATGATAGGAGTATGTGAAGCGGTAGCATATGCGAAAAAGGCTGGACTTAATGCAGATAAAGTATTAGAGAGTATTTCGACAGGAGCAGCAGGTAGCTGGTCATTAAGTAATTTAGCTCCTCGAATGTTAAAAGGAGATTTTGAACCTGGCTTTTATGTAAAGCATTTTATGAAAGATATGAAGATTGCTTTAGATGAAGCTGAAAAATTACAATTACCAGTACCGGGTTTAACCCTAGCGAAGGAATTGTATGAAGAGCTAATCGCAGATGGAAAAGAGAATAGCGGAACACAAGTATTATACAAAAAGTATATAAGGGGGTAAATGGAATGGATCTCCAAAAGTTTGACGAGATGATTGATGCTGTGCAGCGAGCAACTTGTGTACAGATTAATGATAAGCAAAAAGAAGCTTTTAAACAAAAATACGATTTTGGACCAGATTTTGAATATGGAAGAGATGAGAAAGGGCATTATGTTATCCGAAGCTCGAAAAAGATGTTAGAGGAAATGGAGTTTTATTTGGCATTGAAATATGATCGGGATGGAATTGTCCTTTATATGCATGCTGAGATTGAAGGGACATGTCATGTATCCGTTAGCTACAGTGAAGATGCACTTCATTTGCAAGAATTGTTTCAATTTCTAGAAGAAAATAAATAAAAAGTCCTCATTTGAGGACTTTTTATTTATTTAGGCAGGCATAATATTTAAGTTGGATAATTTATAGGCTGGAAGCTCGGCGGCATCGTTCAATTGGGAATGGAATAACTTGTGCAATGTGATTAGGACCAAACTGTTTCGCACGAGCATGGCGTACTATATAAAATGCGCACAGGATAGAAATAGGAATAGCACCGTACAAACCGAAAAATAAAGCGCTTACACAAGATGCGACAAAACCTAAAACACCAACTTCTAATTCTTCCATAATAGCTCCTAAAATGACAGGAATAGCTCCGCATGAAACCCCTAGTATAAGTGCGATAAGTAAACTCATGATTATCCCCCTCTGCTTGCAATATTCTTTTCCTTCTTATTAGTTGTAGTATATCATACACAAAACAGAATTTTCAGAAAAAATTCAAAAAAAGTTCAATAAATGTTCAAAAAGTGTTCCGAAATATACTTGATAAAATGGAAGCGTGATTTGAGATATTTGATTTGAATAAACGAAAGGGACAAATTATTTTAATAAATAAAAAATCAGGCTTACTTCAATGTTATGAAATAAGCCTGTTCCATAGGAGGATGTATATATGTAGAGTGAATAAAAGATTGGAAAAGGGGTTCCAATCTTTTATTCAACTAGCTACCTTAATAAATTGGAACCCAACCTTCTGTTGTAACAAAAATACGAATAGCTACAACTTGGCGATCATCTTGTAAGGTAAAATAATGTCTTGCATTTTCAGGTACAGATATAAGATCACCAGGCTCAAGTTCAACGTCAAAGAATCGACCATCTTTTCCTTCAATAGCGAAGATGCCATGACCGCTGACAATAAAGCGAACTTCATCGTCAGTATGATGGTGTTCTTTTTGGAAATTAATTAATAATTCGTCAAGGTTAGGTGTGCCATTTGAAAGTGAAATTACATCATGAGCTTTATAACCTCGGCGCGCTGAAACATCAGCGATTTCTTTTGAAAACACAGCTAATATTTCAGCCTTGTTTTCATCTGCTAACGAATAATTTTCATTTAAATGAGTAGGAAGCTTAGAGATGTTCCATTTCTCATATAAAACGCCTTCCTCTTGTAGAAATTTAGATACTTCCACTTCATTTTCGATACGAGTATTTACTTCATGAATACGAATTTGCGCCATTAGAAACGCCTCCTTGAATTGATAATAGTTTTATATGAAATTGGAATAAAAACTCATAAGCTTCTAATCTTTTCTTTGCATCAAAGCTATCTCGGCCCCATACGGTAATACCATGGTTACGGATTAATACTGCTCCCGAATCTCCTTGTATATGCTTTCGGAAGTTTTCTCCAAGCGTTGGGATATGGGCATCATTTTCGATAATAGGAATGTTAATCGTTGCACCTTCTTCCCAAATATCGAGAGCTTTAATAATTTCTTGATTTTGAAGGGTGACTGCATCACTATATAAATTTGTGATGACATTATTATCAGTTGTATGAACATGAAGTACGCACCCGGCATTCGTATTGTTATAAATATGTGTATGCAATATTGTTTCTGCTGAAGGGCGTAATTCAGTCTCTAATACGGGAACCCCTAGATGATCTACTAATAGAAAATCATCTGGAGTAGTTTTTGTTTTATCTTTACCACTTGCTGTAATAAGAAAAGTAAGTGGATCATGACTGACTTTTATAGAAATATTTCCACTCGTTGCTGGAAACCAATTCCGAGTTGTTAATTCTTTTTTTATTTCACTTAAGTCATACCATTGACGAAAAAGTTGTTTCATGATTTCACCTCCAACAAATGTTGTAATTCGACTTGAATATCGTGAAATGTGTTAAAGGATGTATAAGCAATATGATTTTCTTCACATTTTGTAATAAGGAAGTCACGGGCGAATACTTTATCTGCTTGTTTTGCTGCTTGTAAATCAGTAATGGAATCTCCTATCACAATATGAAAATCATCTTTAGAGCTTAGTTTACGAATTAATGACGATTTACAGAGACCGCAACTATGCTGACATTGCTCGTCACAAGGGTGCGGCCATTTAACTTCAACAAATTCTCCTGAAAAGTTAGTTGCATTACAGTAAATTTGCTCTTTTGGAATGATTCCTTGTAAGAGTGGATAGACGAAGAAATCCATTCCACCTGATATAACATAAAAAGAAATGTTATTTTCATTAATAAATTGTATGAATTCATGAAAACCTGTACGGATTTCAGCAGTTTCTTGTAAATACTGAATAATATCATCGTGTAGATTAATAGGTATTAATCGGAATAATTGAGAAACACCTTCTTGAATAGAAAGTTCTTGAGATAAAATTTTTTGCTTTATTTCCTCTGCTTCTGGTGGTGCGAACTTTTCCATAATGGACATAATGTTATCATTATTCGTAATCGTGCCATCGAAATCACAAAACACTTGAATACTCATAATTTCACCTCATGTGAGGGATTTCCCCATATTTGTAATGCGCTATGTAAATTCACTTCATCTACCTCATGGAGTGGTTTATTTTGTAAAGTAGCATCAATTGCAGTACGGAAAGCTTTACCACCGCCCTGCGCCCCATTCGGATGTCCGTGTATCCCACCGCCAGCATTAATAACAACACCTTTGCCAAAATCTCGTAGAATAAAGGGAACGAAACCAGGGTGAATACCAGCAGATGGAACAGCAAAACTTTTCTTGAAAAATGCATCGTCTTCAGTTAAATGTTTTGAAATGTTGAGAGCTTCTTCTTTTTCTAACGCAACACTTCCGTATGGAGATGGGAATAATGAAAAGTCAGCCCCAGCATAGCGAAGTAGCTTTCCAAGTAATAATGGAGACGAGATTCCATATAACTTCGATGCGGAATAAGCACCACTTACAGCAGGGTGTGCCATAATGGGAACTGGGATTTCATCATCTTCTGCAAGTGATTGTAGTACATCTAGTCCGTAAGCAAATACGTTAAATAATAGAATATCAGCCCCAGCTTGCACTGCGCGTTTCGCATTTTCTTTTAAATCAAAAGTTCGTCCTGTTAAATTTACGGCATATAACGTTTTATGTCCGTATGTTTCATATACTGATTGTAAAACTTCTTTTCCAGATACAATGCGTTTCGTAAGTGGTGTTAATGTATTCTCAAATAATATTTCATCATCTTTTACTATATCTACACCACCACTTGCTTGATCGCGTAATTGCGTTTTCAAATACCCAATATTTCGTCCAATCATGCCTTTAAAAATACTCATTAAAAGGGGACGATCATGCACTTGTAAAAGATTTCGAATACCATCTATCCCGAATTTTGGACCAGGGAAATACTGTTTTAAGTAGTCTGAAAATGTTAAGTCAATTAATTTCACTTCGCCATCAAGTGATAGCTTTCCGAATGTAGTTGTTAAAATCGCTGGTAAATCTGGACTGAAGTTTAATAACGGATATTCGATTTTAATAATCCCGCGCTTTACTTTTTTACGTAAATACAAATTGGTATGTTCTTGTTCAGCTAATTCCTCAACATGGATGACGTTACCTTTATGCTGTTTTAGTTGCTCTTGCAATAAGTGTGGCAAATGAGTCCAAGAGCCAATTGTTAAACCGAGTGCAATTTGCTCGGCCCTTTTTTCTAAGTTATGTGAATCATCATGGATTAAATACGTCGCTATAATTCCGCTCATTGTTATACCCTCCTAGTTAAATAAAAAAACCTCTCAGCTAAGGAGAGGTTTTTTTACAACCAGCTCCTTATCTGTCAGCGTAACGCTGCGAGAATTAGCACCGTGTCTACAATTGTAGATCGGTTGCCGGGTTTCGTCGGGCTCGTCCCTCCACCTGCTCTTGATAAGAAGTATTTAGAAATGTTTAAATTTTTAAGATAACTGAATTTTGTCAGATTTTTTTTATGTTGTCAATGACTTTTTGAAAAAATTTAATTTATCAATTCGATTAATTGCTTCTCGTAATCGATCTTCTGTATGTAAGAGACCAACACGAACATACCCTTCGCCGTGCTCACCAAATCCAATACCAGGGGCAACAGCGACATGTGCTTTTTCTAGCAAAATATCAGAAAATTGCTCAGATGTATAGCCTTCTGGTACAGGAAGCCATGCAAAGAATGATCCGGTTGGAATATTTACATTCCAACCAATCGAGTGACAAGCTTTAATAAGAGCATTTCTTCGAGATTCATAACTATTAACAAGTTCTACCACACAAGACTGCGAGCCTAATAGTGCTTCGCGGGCAGCATCTTGAACTGCACCAAAAATACTAACATACATATGATCTTGCAATAAGTTAATTGTTTCGATGACACTTTCATTCCCTACTGCAAAAGCAATACGCCATCCAGCCATATTGAAAGTTTTTGATAATGTATAAATTTCAATTCCTGCATCTTTGGCGCCATCTGCTTGCAAGAAACTAACGGGCTTTTGACCATCAAATCCGATAGCACCGTAAGCAAAATCATGAACAACTAATATATTATGTTTATTAGCAAAATGAATTGTTGCATCAAAGAAATCTTTTGATGCTGTAGCACCGGTAGGATTATTAGGATAGTTTAAAAACATTAACTTTGCTTTCTTGGCAATAGAGTCATCAATTTTTGTATAATCTGGTAAAAAATTATTTTCTGCAATAAGCGGCATTGTTTCAAAGTGCGCTTTTGCTAAAGCAACTCCGGATAAATAATCTGGATAACCTGGATCTGGAACGAGAATGGTATCGCCAGGGTTTGTAAAACAAAGTGGTAATTCTACTAATCCAGCTTTTCCGCCAAACAAAATAGCAACTTCAGTTTTTGGATTTAATTCTACGCCGTATTCACGTTTATAGAATGTTGCCACGGCTTCTTTTAAGCTTTCATGTCCGCGAAATGGCGGATATTTATGATGAATGGTCTTTTCGGCAGCATCTTGTAAAGCTTTTACGATATGCTGCGGTGTTGGTTGATCTGGATTACCTTGTCCTAGATTAATAACATCGTGACCAGCTGCAACGACTTTGTTAACTTTTGCAACAAGTGAAGCGAAAAATTGTGTTGGCAATGATGTTACTATCTCAGAAGGTTGAAATAATTTCATACTTTCCACCTCTTTTGAAAGTTGTTACAATTCTAGTGACAAATGATATAATCTTTCCAGTATTTTGTAAAGAAAAAAATAAGAATGGGGATGACAAAATGAAAGTCGCATGTATTCAAATGGATATTGCTTTTGGAGATGTAGAAAAAAATATTGAGAGCGCTAAAAATAAAATAAGCGAAGCGATGAAGGAGAAACCAGACGTTGTCGTCTTACCAGAACTATGGACAACGGGATATGATTTAACAAGGCTTTCTGAAATTGCAGATACGGATGGATTAGAAACGAAAGAAATGCTAAAAGAATGGTCGAAGCGATACGGTGTACATATTGTTGGTGGTTCCATAGCAAAGCAAACAGAGCAAGGTGTCACAAATACAATGTATGTTGTAACTAATAAAGGTCAGCTAGTCAATGAATATAGTAAAGTACATTTATTTCAGCTTATGGATGAACATAAATATTTAGTTGCTGGTAATGAGACAGGTGAATTTACGCTAGATGATGTAGAGTGCGCTGGAACAATTTGTTATGATATTCGTTTTCCGGAGTGGATGCGTGTTCATACAGCTAAAGGTGCAAAAGTTTTATTCGTTGTAGCAGAATGGCCATTAGTTCGTTTAGCACATTGGCGCTTGCTATTACAAGCAAGAGCAGTTGAAAATCAGTGTTATGTTGTAGCATGTAATAGGGCGGGAAAGGATCCGAATAATGAGTTCGCAGGTCATTCTTTAATTGTCGATCCGTGGGGTGAAGTTGTGGTAGAGGCAAATGAAGAGGAATCTATTTTATTTGGAGAGCTTAAATTCGAGAAGATTAAAGAGGTACGTAAAGGAATCCCAGTTTTTGCAGATCGCCGTCCAGAATTATATAAATAAAATGTTGACAAGTGATTTTTATTCTTGGTATAGTCTTCATCATAAAGTTAAAAATTCAAAAAAATATGCAACTCTTATCAAGAGCAGGTGGAGGGATTTGGCCCGATGAAGCCCAGCAACCGACCGTAATACCATTGTGAAATGGGGCGTTTATGACGCCAAAAGGCACGGTGCTAATTCCAGCAGAAAGTAAACTTTCTGGCAGATAAGAGGGGAGAAGATAAACTTCAAACCTCTTTCTTTGTGGAAAGGGGTTTTTCTATTTTAGAAAAACCTCTGAATGAAAAGGAGGAGAAGACGATGGGATATTATTCATTAACTGAAACAACAGCTATACAATATGCGAAAGAACACGGTTATTTTGAAAAGAAAGCAAATGTAGTTTGTCATGAAATTGGAGATGGAAATTTAAATTATGTGTTCAAATTAGATGATGGAGAGAAGTCTATTATAATAAAACAAGCACTGCCATATGCGAAAGTAGTTGGTAAGAGCTGGCCACTGTCTATAAAAAGAGCGACGATTGAAAGTAAAGCATTACAAATTTTTGCGAAGTATGTGCCAGATTATGTTCCGGTAGTGTACAGTCATGATGAAGAGTTAGCAGTTACAGTAATAGAAGACTTATCAAGACTAACAATTACAAGAAAAGGATTAATAGATGGAGAAGGATATCCACTTTTATCCCAGCATATCGGTCGTTTTCTAGCACATGTTTTGTTTTATACTTCAGATTTCGGTTTACAGTCAGAAGAGAAAAGGGTACTAGAAGGTACATTTGTAAATCCAGACCTTAGTAAAATTACAGAAGATTTAGTTTTTACGGATCCGTTTGGACATTACGATACGAATGATTATGAGTCAGATTTACAGTCAGTGATTGATGAACTTTGGAGTGACAAAACTTTAAAGCTAAAAGTAGCACAATATAAATATAAGTTTTTAACGAGAAAAGAAGCGCTTATTCATGGTGATTTACATACTGGTAGTATTTTTTCATCACCTTCTGAAACGAAAGTGATTGATCCAGAATTTGCAACGTACGGTCCATTTGGATTTGATATCGGTCAATTTATTGCAAATCTATTATTAAATGCTTTATCTAGAGAAGAAGAAAAGAGAAGTGTACTATTTTTCCATATAGAAAAGACATGGAGTTATTTTGTAGAAAACTTTACGAAGTTATGGATTGGAGAAGGTGTAGAAGCATATACGAAAGAAAAACAATGGTTACCAATTATTTTGCAAAATATCTTTACTGATGCCGTCGGATTTGCGGGATGTGAACTGATTCGTAGAACAATTGGTTTAGCTCATGTAGCGGATTTAGATGGGATAGCAAATAAAGAAAAAAGAATTCAAGCTAAAAAACAAGCGTTATCCTTAGGTAGAGAACTAATAAAATATGAAGCCAAGTGTGCTGATATTCAACTGTTTCGAACATTATTTCAACAGACAGTTGGAGGCGTAAAAGCATGAGTACAATTATTACTATTCCGAGATCTGTAAGTTGGAAAGGCGATGCAATTGCAGTATTAAATCAAACAAAGTTGCCGCATGTCACTGAATACAAAACATTAACGAATATTGAAGATGTATGGAAAAGTATCATTATGTTAGAAGTACGAGGAGCGCCTGCAATTGGAATTGTAGCTGCGTTTGGTTTGGCGCTTGCGGCAAAGAAATACGATGCTATAAATATCGATGAGTTTCAAAAGAAGTTTAATAGAGATTGTAACTATTTAGGAACATCACGCCCGACAGCAGTCAATTTATTTTGGGCAATCGATCGTATGAGAGAATCTATTCGAGAGATTACTACAATAAAAGAAGCTCAAAAAATATTAGAAGAAGAAGCGCTTCATATTCAGCAAGAGGATGAAATGGTGTGCCGAAGTATTGGAGAACATGCTTTAACATGTTTTAAAGACGGTGATAAAATTTTAACAATTTGTAACGCTGGAAGTATTGCAACTGCTAGATATGGAACAGCGTTAGCCCCATTTTATATTGGGAAAGAGAAGGGTGTGCGTTTACATGCGTATGCGTGTGAAACGAGGCCGGTTTTACAAGGTGGTCGTTTAACGACATGGGAATTGAAACAAGCAGACATTGATGTAACGCTTATTACGGATAATACTGCAGCACATGCAATTCGAACGAAAGAAATTAATGCGATTATCGTAGGGGCAGATCGAATCGTTGAAAACGGTGATACTGCTAATAAAATAGGAACATTAAATTTAGCTATATTAGCAAAGTATTTCGGTATCCCATTTTACGTTGCAGCACCGTTATCTACATTTGATACTACGAAACAAACAGGTGCTGAAATTGTCATTGAAGAAAGAGATGAAACAGAAGTTACGAAAATTTTTGGGAAACAAGTGGCGCCACTTGGAACGCCTGTATTTAACCCTGCATTTGATGTAACACCGCATGAATTAATTACGGGGATTATTACTGAGAAAGGTATTTTACGTGGAGATTATAAGCAAGAAATTACATCATTATTTGAAAAAATAAGCTAACTGCTCAGTCGCTATATAAAAAAATGGTGGAAAAGCATGTTTTTAAATGGTCGAGAGGGACTGGCTATGTATAGGAGCGGTCAGCGCCTGTTCCTACCACGCGCAACGTTTTAAAACAAAGAAAGGTAGCAAGGTGTAGGACCATTTGTATCTTCATGGTAGCAATCTATATGCTGAAAAATGAAATGTATGGCCGAGTAGTTAAAAAACAAGTTAATAAAAAATAGCTTGTTTTTATGCCTTAAGTCTTCCTTTCCTCTTATTTATGTAATGAAGGGAGGAGAGAAAGATGGAAGAGTGGATCAGGATGATAGGTAATGTGGGGTTTCCAATTGTTGTAACGCTATATTTACTACATCGCATTGAAAGTAAATTAGACGGAGTGATTGTTGCAATTGAGAAACTCCCTAAACAATTACTAAAGTAGAAAGATCCTCGCGATAAAAAGTAAAATAAAGTTTGCTCGCGAAGAGCAAACTTTATTTTTTTATTGAGCAGTATATCCACCATCGATAACAACAGCTTGACCAGTTATGCCTTTTGCTTTTTCACTTGCTAAAAACATAGCATAATCAGCAATTTCTTGTACTTGTAGCAAACGTTTCTGTGGTACAAGAGGATAAATGACATCTTCTAAAACATTTTCAAGTGGTACATTTCTTGTAGTGGCTAAATCTTGTAATTGATTACGTACAAGGGGAGTATCGACATAACCAGGACAAAGCGCATTAACAGTAATTCCGTGAGTAGCGCCTTCTAAAGCAGCAACTTTTGTTAATCCAATTACGCCATGTTTCGCGCTATTATAGGCAGCTTTTCCAGCGAATCCAACAAGTCCGTTAATCGAAGCAACATTAATAATACGACCATATTTTTGCTTTTTCATAACCGGAAAAGCATGTTTGATGGCGATAAATGGAGCGATTTGCATAATTTTAATAAGAAGCTCGAATTTATCAGTTGGAAAATCTTCAATCGGTGAAACATGTTGCATTCCTGCGTTGTTAATTAATACATCTAATGAGCCGAAGTGAGTAACTGTTTGAGAAATTGCTGCTGTAATTTCTTCTTCAGATGTAACGTCACATTTTAAACCAATGGCTTGATAGCCTTCTTTTTGCAATTGTTCAGCAGCTTCTTTCGCACGTTCTTCAAGACGATCACTAATTACAACTTTAGCACCCTCTTTGGCAAAAGCACTTCCCATTTCATAACCAATACCGCTCGCAGCACCTGTTAAAAAGACAACTCGATTTGTAACCATGATGAAAAACACTCCTTCATAATAAAAGTTCTCTTATTGCTCTATTTAGAGAGGTGATAATAAAATCCCTGCAAACATTTGGAAAAATATTGCTAGCTATCTTGTTTTGCAAAGTAGTGTTTGCTATACTATTTTGTAAAGCAAGATACTTACGCTTATCTATCTTGTAAAACAAGATAGTGGGAGGATTTGAAATATGTCGACAAGTCAAATGCTGAAAGGGATTTTAGAAGGATGCTTACTTGCTATTATTTCTGAAGGTGAAATATACGGTTATGAAATGAGTGAAAGATTAGCGAAGTATGGTTTCACAATGGCGAGTGAGGGAAGTATTTATCCGTTATTAATACGAATGCAAAAGGAAGGATTAATAACAAGTGTAATGAAGGAATCTCCATCTGGCCCAAAGCGAAAATATTATACATTAACAGAAAAAGGCGAGGAAGCACTGGATGAATTTATGGATCGCTGGGAAGCGATGCAAAGTAGTGTAGAGCGTCTACTTGAAGGGAAGGGGAGAAAAAAATAATGTTATCAAATGAAGCGCGAAATTTTTTATTAGATATGAGATTATTTTTAACTGCAAAGAGTGTGAAAGAAAGCGATATTGAAAGCTTTTTAGAAGATGCAGAGTTGCATTTAATAGAAGGTGAGGGTGAAGGAAAAAGTGTAGAAGATATTTTCGGAAGCTCACCGAAAGAATATGCAAATGAACTTGTAAAAGTAATGGAAAGGGATAGACAGGAAACGTGGAAGCAAATTGGTTTTACGGTAATGAATGTCGTATCGTT
This sequence comes from Bacillus sp. RC252, assembly GCF_044909215.1. NCBI lineage: Bacteria > Bacillati > Bacillota > Bacilli > Caryophanales > Bacillaceae > Bacillus > Bacillus sp. RC252. Next base: position 48,976 of record NZ_JBIYDV010000006.1, read on the forward strand.
TTGGATTATTGCTTCTATCTTAATAGTGAATAACGGAATTCTACAGATTTCACTTATTCAGTGTATTGGCTATAGTTTTACATTGATTTTAGCTGTAATGGGTCCTAATTTTCTGCTTCGTAAAATGACCTTTGTAACAAGCTTTACAAAAACATGGTTTTTAGTCATGATTGCGCCAATGTTTTTATTAGGAGCAGTTACGATATTAGATGTGATATATCCTACAACGATGTTTACGTTGACTCTAGTCCAAAGCTATATATTAGCTGGAGGGATCTTTATCCTCACGGTAGCTATAAATATATATTTTGAAGGATGGTTTAAAAATTTATATTTAATTATTCCTCTTTCTATTATGTTAGTGTTTCAAACATTTACATCAGAAGATCTCATACCGATGTTATTTCAGATTATATGTTTATACGGAAGTTTATTTATTTTAATTTTCGTTGAAATTATGATGAAGACGAATAGAAGAGAAACGGTTAAATAAGGGAGGGATTCTAATGCAAGTTTCTAAAGAAGGGGAAAAGTTTTTAATCGATACGAAAGTGTATTTAATTACGAAGGGAATTAAAGAAGAAGATGTAGATGCTTTTCTAGAGGATGCAGAGCTACATTTAATAGAAGGTGAGAAAAAAGGAAAGACGGTAAGTGATATATTTGGTGATTCGCCAAAAGAATATGCAGAAGAATTAGCGAAAGAGATGGAGAAGGATAAAGGCGGGAGTATAAAGAGTATTCTTGCGATGATAATTGGTATTGGCGGGTATTGGATATTAACTCATATTTTATTTAATAATCCAAATCAGCAATTTACACTAACGAATATACAGTTAATTGGCTATCCTATCGTCTTAATCATTACGATTATTGGAACCATTGTTGCGTTTAGAATGTCTTCTTTTAAAAATAAATTTGTAGAGTTCGGGATTATTTACATAATAGTAATGGTTCCCATTTTATTATTAGTATTATTGATGTTTGTTGATAAATGGTACGGTACACCTATTTTGCAATTGTCGACAATGCAAACATATATATTAGCAGCAAGTATCTTTTTATTACTTTTCGTTGGAGAAGTGTATGTCCTTGGTTGGATGGGTGTTTTGGTGCTAATTGTTCCTTTAGCGATTATGTTTATATTTAAAGGATTAGAAGAAAAAAATGTATTTTGGGGAATTGCAAAGATATTACTTATGTATGGAAGTATATATGGGTTAATGAGATGGTCTTTAAAAATTGAAGAGAGAAAAAGTGTAAACTAGTAGTTTGGAAGGAGGGAATGCGATGCTTTCTCATGAGTCACGAACTTTTTTGGAAAACACAGGAGCCTATTTAAGAGTAAAAGGAATAAGTGAGAAGGATATTAAATTCTTTTTAGAAGATGCAGAACTACATTTAATAGAAGGTGAGAAGAAGGGAAAGACGGTAAGTGATATATTTGGTCATGCTCCAAAAGAATATGCTAATCAACTTGCGGAAGAGATGGATATAGATAGAAAAGGTAATTATAAATTATTACTTTACTTTATTGTAAATTTATTGGATTTCACGATGATGAAGAGCGTATTCTTTAGTGCAGCCGACCGTCGTTTGTCTTATTCTTTAATTGAGTTAATTGGCTATCCGATTATGATTTTTGTAGGAATTATTGTATTAATATGGGGGATGAGAACGGCATCATTTAAGCGTAAAAGAACTGAATTTTTAATTATGTATATAAGTGGTGCGATATGGTTTTTATTAATTTTTAGTATTGCATTATTAAATAAGTTTTATGGTACAACATTTATTAAGTTTACTAGTACAGAAAGCTTCATTCTTGTTGGTATAGTAGTTCTTTTAGCGGCTGTTACAAATATTAAATTTGGTGGTTGGTTTACTTTGTCGTATTTACTAGTTCCAATTGTATTAGAATATGTATTTGTAATGATAGATGTATCGAGTATTATTGGAATGTATGTACAACAAATAATCCTTTTCATTGTTATTTATATGCTTTTAAAAATTCATATAAAATTAGAAAAAAAAGAAGTATACGAATAAACAAGAGGGACAGTTATTTATATGTATATGAGGGATTTGATTTCTAGGATCAACTATACTGTTTTCATGAAAAAAATACATGATGACTATTTTAATATTTTATTAGGGGATAAGTCTGAATGTATCTTTTTAAATTAATAGAAAAGTGGCTGCTCTGGATATACAAAAAATTATTTCCAAAGAAATACTATATTTTGATTTTTAGAGGGATTCGTTTTAGGTGTATAGTGTATCCTTTGCAGCCGGTATTTGGTTTGTTGATTGGAATATGTTGTTTTAAACAGTAACAAGATCGTTACTGTTTTTTTCTTTGTAATAAAGAACTTTGTAAGGAGAGTTCCTTTTGTTCGTTTGTTAATAAGGAATGAATATGGACGTTTTCAGGACGAGGTACGATAGGATACATAAGATTTGTTGGAGAAGGGTGGTGCTCCGATCCAGTTGGAGAATGAGGATCTGCATGAGTAAGTTTTCCATGAATTCGTCTTGTAAATAAAATATGACCAATTTCGTGAGCGAGGGTGTATATATTTTTCATTGGAGCAGCTGAGTTTGTTAAAACGATGTAACCAGTAAGTTGTTGTTGTTTCGCTAGAGAGTAAGCGCAAGCGATTACTGCGGTTTCTTTGAAATAATCACTACCAATATAACAAATATAAAGGTCGCATTCAGGAGCTTCGTTAACACAAGTTTGAAAAAAAGATGATAATTTTTCCTGACTTTGAATGGAGTTTTTATAACTAATTTCCCGATTAGAAAAACGGAAAAGCTCGTTTAGTACAATTACTTCTTTAATTTTAAATGTAATGGGATGCCAAATTGATTCTGCAACTGCTAAATCTTTTGCAATACGGTCGTCAGAAATATCGGCGCCTGGAGTAATGCAAACACATATATTAACGTATGAATCCATAAGGAACACCTCAAATGAACAAATTCTTCCTATAATATATGTGGGAAAAGATTCTATGTATGGATAAACGCCTTGTTTATCGCACGAATATATATAATACAAGTCGAAAAAATTTCATAGTTCTATAACGTAGTATGGTCTGCTTTTTGATATAGTAAAGAAAAGGGGGAGAATATATGTATACATTAAAAATCGTTTCAGACAGAGAAGCTCTTTATCAATTTGCGAGCTATGTAAGAGTTGTGCAAGGGGTTGAAGATGTATATGTAGAGGTGGGAGAACCTTTATATGAACATCCATTAATGAAGTTTTATGTACATATTACAATTGAAGAAACATATGATCAGCATAAAGCATTGCAAGAAATAGCTAGGTTAGTAGAATTAGGGCGTTTTACATATGTCCATTATCATAATGAGGAAATTGAAGAAGCTTTTGAAGTTGTAAAATACGAAAGCTTTAAGAAATAAAGTGAAACTTTAATCAGTGGGGGTTTTGTTCATCGCCCACTGATTATCAGCCCTCACCAATCGGGCTTTTATGGGCAGCCCGATCCCCACCTAACTTCTTTACTTTCGCTGAATTTTGAGGTAGGGGTCTTACCGCCCGCAAATAGCAGGATAACGGTAAAAAAAGGAAGTGGAAGCTTCCTTTTTTATTGAAAATTACAGCAACAAAAGAAAGAGAATTTTGTTATGATAAGGAAGGGTGAGGAAAGGGGAGTTTACATATTGGGGTATATTGAAGAGTTACGCAAAGTAGTTGGTACGAGACCACTTATTTTAGTAGGATCAGCAATTATTATATTAAATGATAATCAAGAAGTATTGCTTCAATATCGTTCAGATACATATGATTGGGGCGTACCTGGTGGGGCAATGGAACTGGGAGAAACGACAGAAGAAACTGCTCGTAGAGAATTATTCGAGGAGACGGGACTAAACGCGAAAATTATGCAATTTCTTGGCGTTCTTTCAGGAAAGGAAGTTTATTTCCGTTATCCAAATGGAGATGAAATTTTTAATGTGATTCATCTGTATCAGGCACATCATGTAAGCGGAGAATTAAAGCTCGATCATGAAGGGTTACAACTTCAATATTTTCCAGTAGATAAGTTACCAAAATTGAATGAAACGACAGAGAAGATATTACAAAAATTCTTATACGCATTGACAGAATAGAAGGTTAATTCCTTCTATTTTTATTATATTAAATATTTTGATTTTTTGGTATGTTTATAGTATGATAATTTTAGACATACAACTTATGGGATTTCACCTAAAAACTTACTAGGGTACATAAGAGAGGGGCAAGTACAAAATGCATAATGTTGTCATTACAGCTGCAGTTCGTTCACCTATTGGAACTTTCGGAGGAGCACTAAAAAATATAACACCAGTAGAATTAGCTGTTCCTGTACTTCAGGAAGCTGTAAAAAGAGGCGGAGTAGAGCCACATGAAGTTGATGAAGTAATTTTAGGTCATTGTATTCAAAGAACTGATGAAGCAAATACAGCAAGAACAGCTGCATTAGCGGCAGGATTTCCTGACACAGTTACTGGTTATACAATTCAACGTCAATGTTCTTCAGGTATGCAAGCAATTATGTCTGCTGCAATGCAAATCCAATTAGGTGTAAGTGATATTGTTGTTGCAGGTGGAGTAGAAGCAATGAGCTCGAGCCCTTATGCATTAAAACAACACCGCTGGGGACAACGTCTACAGCACGGAGAAATTCGTGATACGGTGTGGGAAGTTTTAGAAGATCCGATTCACCATATTATGATGGGTGAAACAGCGGAAAATTTAGTTGAACAATATGAAATTACAAGAGAGGAACAAGATGAAGTTGCGCTTCGTAGTCATACATTAGCGCTGCAAGCGATGGAGTCTGGATACTTTGACGACCAAATTGTTCCTATTACAATAAAAGAACGTAGAAAAGAAGTTGTATTTGCAAAGGATGAACATCCACGTGCAGATATTACAGCTGAAAAATTAGCAGGATTAAAACCAGCTTTCCGTAAAGATGGATCAGTAACTGCAGGGAATTCATCTGGTCTTAATGACGGAAGTGCCGTTTTAGTATTAATGAGTGAAGAAAAGGCGAAAGAAAAAGGCTTACAACCGTTAGCTCGAATTGTTGGATATTCAGTAGCAGGTGTAGATCCGAAAATTATGGGTATTGGACCAGCACCAGCAATTCGCAAAGGGTTAGAAAAAGTAGATTGGTCATTAGAAGATGCAGATTTACTTGAAATTAATGAAGCTTTCGCTGCACAATACCTAGCTGTAGAGAAAGAGTTAGGGTTAGACCGTGAGAAAGTGAATGTAAACGGTAGTGGTGTAGGACTTGGACATCCAATCGGTTGTACAGGAGCTCGTATTACGGTAAGTTTAATTCACGAATTAAAACGACGTGGATTAGAAAAAGGTATTGCCTCTCTATGCGTTGGAGGCGGTATTGGAGTAGCTTTATTTATAGAAGCATTATAAAAAAGAGGCAGCGATTGCTGCCTCTTTTTTTATGACTCAAATAAGTGATGAAATAATCGATCGCGATTTTCAAAGAAAAGTTTCGTCGTTTGGTAATGCTCCGTTTCTTCTAATGTCGATTCGTGAATCCCTTCTTGAGTTAAAGAGTATATAGTAGATTCAGGATAAGCCATTAAAATGGGAGAATGCGTTGCGATAACAAATTGTGAACCTTGTTCAGCTAGTTCGTGCATGCGAATGAGCATTGAAAGTTGTCTCATTGGGGATAAAGCTGCCTCAGGCTCATCTAAAATGTATAAACCTTGTCCTGAAAAACGATTCATAAATAATGAGAAGAAGGATTCGCCGTGTGATTGTTCGTGAAGTGAAACGCCGCCATAAGATTTTATAGCATCTATTTCATCGATATAAGAAGCAACGTTATAAAATGATTCAGCGCGAAGAAAGAAACCGTCTTTTGGTGTATTGAAACTTTTTGAAATTCGAATGTATTCATGTAAAGACGAATGTGAATCGTACGTGTTAAAACGGAAGTTCTTCGTTCCACCTTCTGCATTAAAACCTAAAGCAACTGCAATCGCTTCGAGTAATGTTGATTTACCCGTTCCGTTTTCTCCAATAATGAATGTTACATTTGGATGGAAAAGGAGTGATTGTAATGTTCGTATAGCCGGTAAGCAGTATGGATATGCGGAAAAGCTAGGGATATTTTCTTTTTGTAATGAGACGCTTTTTAAAAAGGGTGTTTCAATCAATATATAAACCTCAATTCATAACGGATTTTGTTTCTAAAAAAGCAGCGAATACAAGTGTAATACAACTTGCTAGTAATATTGTATATTGAAGTGCGCCAAAACCGAGACCTTCCCAGCTGAAAGCCATCCTCTTTCCTATAAAAATGATAAGAACGCTCATAAAACCAAAGAGGGCAGGCATATATTTTATAATTTTCAAGTGCTTCCATAGAAAGAAGCCAATGTATGTACTTAAAAACAAGGTAGACAGAACAAGAAAAAATACAAGTGTTAACGACACGTGATCCCCTTTATTTTCTGAATATTTTATGTGAATTATAACATTTAAACTATCATATTCCAATGTGAAAATAAATATTGCATGGAGATTATTCATGTCGTTATGATAATATGTATTCTATTGGAAATATGAAAAGGAGTTAAAATATGCCGTTTACATTTGCACATCCAGCAGCTGTTCTCCCTTTTGCTAAGAAACATTCTAGTTATATTTCGGTGACGGCTCTTATATTGGGTAGTATGGCACCTGATTTTGAATATTTTTTATATTTTAGGCCATACGGTATTATTGGCCATACATGGGCTGGTTTCTTCTATTTGAATTTACCACTCGTTTTTTTATTAGCATATGGATATCATCGTATTTTAAAAGGACCGTTTATAACACATTTACCTAAGCCTTTTGCTAATTACTATAAATATGTAGTAGATGCGAAGTGGGGGCTATATACTTGGAAGGACTTTTTTGTATTTTGCTATTCTGCTTTATTCGGTATGGTGACGCATGTCGTCTGGGATGCTTTTACTCATAAGACAGGCTATTTTGTTATGAAAATACCGCTGTTACAGCAAGAAGTATATAGTATTCCGATTTATAAATTTTTACAGCATGGGAGTACGTGTTTTGGTCTACTATTACTAATATATGTACTATGGAAATATAGGAGGGAAACTGATCAAGATACTAGTTTAACTTCGGAAAAAAAGAAATATTGGGCTTCATCTATCGTTGTGGCGATTATTATATTTATCGTTCACGCGTTATTAGACCCCTATTTTCATATTTTCCAAATAGGAGGTATAATAGTATCTGGACTGATAAGTTCGTTTTGTGGACTTCTTATTGTTTCTATAGTTTACAAATCAAGGGACTAATTTATATTAATGAATGATAGTGTTAGGAGAAATTAAATGATGAAAGCATGGAAAAGTATTTTTGTTTTATGCAGTTTTCTTCTTATGTTAAGTGGTTGCTTCCAGCAAGAAGAAAAGAAGGCAGAACCTAAAAAGAAAGAATCTATTCCAGAAACAAAAGAGTATGGTGGGCGTGAGCTTAAAAAAGTAGGACAAAAAGTGAAAGAAAAAGGGTGGGGGACATTTGAATTAGAACAGATTCATTCTGTGAATCAGACATTTGAAGTAGCCCCAATGAAAATTCACGTACAAGATGTTAAAGTTATCTCATTATCACAAATGAGCAAAGAGGCAAAAAATACATTGAAAGTGTATACTGCATTAACTCCTGAAGAAGTAAAGCGTAGATTGGGAGATAAAGTGAGTCAAGAAGATGCTGAATTATATGCATCGTTAAGTGGAACAGAGATTAGCGATACGATTCGGTATGTTGAAATTACATATAAGGTAGAGAATAGTGGAGATAAGAACATGCAATTTTTCTCTATGAATGATGTTGCTATAAATGACAAACAACATTTTAATGTAGCGACTCAAAACTTTTTATATGATGAAGATACGCTCGTTGGTACAAAGAGTGTTTCAAGGGAAGATTATAGGCCTGGTGAGACACGAGAAGGAATTATCGGTTTAATACTTGATGATGGAAAAGAAAAAGTAAAGGATATTAAGTTTACGACAGATGATTTAGCAGCAGGAGACACAAATGAAGCTGTTAAAGAACCGCAAACTTTTAATATTTCACTCTCTAAATAAAGTGTCTTTATAATAATTTAAGCAAAAACAGTCAGCATAAAAAGTTATGCTGACTGTTTTTTTAGCTCTTTCACATATGAATCTACACTTTGAAAAGGCACTGTAATTTTAAAAGCATCTTTTTGCTCGTTAAATTGTTTTTCATTATAAGGACCAAATCGTTTATTATGCTTTACATCGATAATCCAATAATGTTCAATTTTTTTATTTGTAATTGCTGCGTCAGGATTGTTTGGATCTGATTTTTCCTCAATTTGCTTTGTGATAATGTATTTATCGTCCCAAGCAATTTCTGTAATTTTTGCAGGGATGTATTGTGTAGCATATACAGCATCCTGCGATGGGAAAAGTTCAAATGCATCTCCAGAAGTATGTATGAGTTCATATTCATCGTTAATTGTATAGGTTAAATGGTTTGTATTGCCTGTGCAACCTGTTAATAAGAGTGCGGCAAATAGGATTATCCATCTTTTCAATATGGGAACCTCCTTTATAATGCTGTTGTAACACATTGTACAAGAAAAGTAAGCGAAACGCCAGTTTACAATGTTTTTTAGAAGTGGTACGATGAAACGGGTAAAGAAGGATATGAAGGAGTCGACACAAAATGAAGTTAAAGATGCATCGTCCAGCGCTTGTAATGAATCGCATAGGTGCTTCCCTTATTGACATGTTTTTAATCTCGGTTACGTACGGTGCAGTAGTAGCTATTATTACAGGAAACTATAGTGCTATTTTTAATCGTTTTAATATAAGTTTAGGTGACTATAGATATGACCTTACACTTGTTTTCGTATTAATGGCTATAAATTTTATTCTGTTACCTTTTCTTTGGAACGGTTCTACACTTGGTAAAAAGGTAACAAGAACAAAAATAATCTCGTTAACAAGTGAAAAACTAACGTTACAAACATTAATAATACGATTTTTGGTATTATTATTACCAAGCATATTATTACTTGGAGTTCCATTAATATGCAATGTATATATGATGTTATTCCGCAAAGATAATTGTGGCTTCCATGATTTAATTGCAAAGACAAAAGTGATGAGTCTTGTATAATTAATATTTAGAGTATACGTGCTACTAATGAAATAAGACTTTTTATTGTTTGTATATAAAAAGTCTTATTTTTAATTTCATGAAAAATTCCATAAATGGAATTGATATAGGGCGGATATTTCCTATATAATACCCTCCATATTATTGATGGATGTTTAAAGAAGCGGTAGCTAATTCAAACATCCTATTTTCGTTTTAAATAGATTGAAAATTAAGAGAATGTTATAATGGGTATAAATAATATCGTTATATAACAAAGGGGGATTTGGAATGACTGGAGGTAGCTTAATATTTTGGGGAATTCTTATTTTTATTGGTTTAACCTTCGATCAATATAATAGTAAGAAAAAAAAAGAAACAAAAAAGTAATCGCTTACAAGCTGTAGAGTGAACTTTTCCTGCTTGCAGACTAATCTAATAAAGGAGTATACTGAATGACGGTAAGACTTATAGAAGGGGTAATGAAAATGAAGCTTGCAGGAAAGGTTGCCATTGTAACTGGTGGTGGCATCGGTATTGGACGTAGTACAGCTCTTTTGTTGGCTAAGCAAGGCGCAAAAGTAATTGTGACGGACATTGATCAAGAAAGTGGACAAGCAACAGCTGAGGAAATTACGGATTTAGGCGGAGAAGCACTTTTTGTATCCTACGATATGGGGAAACAAGGAGATTGGCAACGTGTTATTAGTTTTGCTATGGAGGCATACAGTCGTATTGATATGCTTTTTCAAAATGCTGGTCTATATAAAATAGATTCTATTTTTTCTCGCCAACAAGAGAACGATTCCAATGTACTTTGTATTAATGACGTTTGGATAGAGATAAAACAATTAACGTCATCTTTTATGAAACAGCAAGAAGAAGTGGTGCTTAGTGATTTACCTGTTTTTGGTATTATTAGCACGAGAGGACAATCATTTCATACAATAGAAGCCCTAGTATAATAATGGAAAACCGCCCCCAGTATATATGTGGACGGTTTTTTTGTATGTTCTATTATAGAACTTTATTTTTTAACGAATACGTTGTTCGGTTTGGCTATCAAAGAAATGTGCTTTATTCATATCAAAAGCAAGTTTAATTTGGTCACCAGGTGAAAAAGTATGTCTTGCATCAACACGTGCTGCAAAATCTTGATTTCCAAGTTTCATATATAAAATGGATTCAGCCCCTAACAACTCTGCAACTTCAATTTTTGTTGTGAAAGTAGTAGATTGTGAAGCTTCTAAAAATAATAGTTCATCATGAATATCTTCTGGACGAATACCTAAAACAATTTCTTTATTTACATAGCCTTGTTCGCGTAATAACTTCATTTTTCCTTCAGATACTTTAAACTTTAGTGAACTGTCTATAACGAAATCGGTTTCAGTTAATTTTCCACGGAAGAAATTCATTGCGGGTGAACCGATAAAACCACCAACGAAAATATTTTCAGGTGTTTCATATACTTCTTTTGGAGTTCCAATTTGTTGGATTTTGCCGTCTTTCATAACAACAAGGCGTGAAGCCATTGTCATTGCCTCAGTTTGATCATGTGTTACATAAATTGTCGTTGTGCCAAGGCGGTGGTGTAATTTAGAAATTTCTGATCGCATTGCAACACGTAGTTTAGCGTCTAAGTTTGATAATGGTTCATCCATTAAGAAGACTTTTGCGTCTCGAACAATTGCTCTACCTAATGCAACACGTTGACGTTGTCCACCTGATAAAGCTTTCGGTTTTCTATCTAAATATTGTTCAAGCCCTAAAATTTGAGCTGCATGTTTCACTCGACGGTCGATTTCATCTTTTGGTATTTTTCGAAGTTTTAATCCAAATGCCATATTATCATACACACTCATATGTGGATAAAGAGCGTAGTTTTGGAAGACCATTGCGATATCTCGATCTTTTGGAGGAACATCGTTCATTAGCTTACCATCAATTGAAAATTCTCCTTTTGAAATATCTTCAAGCCCAGCTACCATTCGTAGTGTTGTAGATTTTCCGCAGCCAGAAGGACCAACGAATACGATAAATTCTTTATCTTGAATGTGTAAATTAAAATCTGTTACGGCTGTTACGTTATTATCATATATTTTATAAATATTTTCTAATTTAAGTTCTGCCATGATATTTCCCCCTAGAAAGTTTATGCAAACGTTTTCTTTGAATTTATTATAAACGAATAGATTCAAAAAAGAAATAAAAACACTATAAAAAAATAAAACGTTTTCATTATTCCTATGAATATATAATAAGTTCCACATGTTTTATTAGAAAAAGAAAATAAATATTGTAAGCGCTATTTTAAATTTGGATAGAATCTGTTATCATTCAGTAATGAAAACGTTTGCGCCTTAAAAAAAGAAAAAGAATCAATAGTATAGATGAAATGGGGTAGCATAATGGAAAAACAATGGTGGAAAGAAAGTGTAGTATATCAAATTTATCCTCGTAGTTTTATGGATAGTAACGGTGATGGTATAGGTGATCTTCGTGGTATTCTTGCGAAGCTAGATTACTTAAAAGAATTAGGTATTGATGTAATTTGGTTATCACCAGTCTATGAATCTCCAAACGATGATAATGGTTACGATATAAGTGATTATTGTAAAATTATGAATGAGTTCGGAACAATGGAAGATTGGGATGAACTATTACATGAAATGCATAAACGTAATATGAAACTTATGATGGACTTAGTTGTTAATCATACTTCAGATGAACATAATTGGTTTATTGAATCATGTAAATCGAAAGATAATAAATATAGAGACTATTATATATGGCGTCCTGGAAATGAAGGGAAAGAGCCGAATAACTGGGGAGCAGCATTTAGTGGCTCTGCATGGCAATATGATGAAATGACAGATGAATATTATTTGCATCTGTTTTCTAAAAAACAGCCAGATTTAAACTGGGATAATGAAAAGGTGAGACAAGATGTTTATGACATGATGAAGTTTTGGTTAGAAAAAGGAATTGATGGGTTCCGTATGGATGTTATCAATTTTATTTCTAAAGAAGATGGCTTACCATCTGTTGAAACGGATGAAGAAGGATATGTTTCAGGGCATAAACATTTTATGAACGGTCCGAATATTCATAAGTATTTGCATGAAATGAATGAAGACGTATTGTCTCAGTATGACATTATGACGGTTGGGGAAATGCCTGGTGTAACGACAGAAGAGGCTAAATTGTATACAGGGGAAGCTAGAAAAGAACTGCAAATGGTATTCCAATTTGAACATATGGATTTAGATTCCGGAGAAGGCGGGAAATGGGATGTAAAACCATGCTCACTCCTTACTTTGAAACAAAATTTAACAAAGTGGCAAAAAGCATTAGAACAAACAGGATGGAATAGCCTTTATTGGAATAACCATGATCAGCCTCGCGTTGTATCTCGTTTTGGTAATGATGGAGCTTATCATACTGAATCAGCAAAAATGTTAGCGACAGTACTTCATATGATGAAAGGGACACCATATATTTATCAAGGAGAAGAAATCGGAATGACAAATGTTCGATTTGAATCAATTGATGAATACCGAGATATTGAAACACTAAATATGTATAAAGAAAAAGTTATAGAGCGCGGCGAAGATATCGATAAAGTGATGCAGTCTATATATATAAAGGGCCGAGATAATGCTAGAACTCCGATGCAGTGGGATGATAGAGAACATGCTGGATTCACAACGGGTGAGCCTTGGATCGCGGTAAATCCTAACTACAAAGAGATTAACGTGAAACAAGCAATTCAAGATGAAGAATCAATTTTTTATTACTATAAAAAATTGATTGAATTACGTAAAAACAATGAAATAGTTGTGTATGGAACATATGATTTAATATTAGAAAATAACCCCTCTATTTTTGCTTATGTAAGAACATATGGAGAAGAAAAGCTGCTGGTGATTGCAAACTTCACTGCGGATGAATGTGTATTTGAATTGCCAGAGGATATTGTTTATAGTGAAGCAGAGTTATTAATACACAATTATGATGTAGAAAATGTATTGATAGAAAACATTACATTACGACCATATGAAGCAATGGTATTTAAATTGAAATAAGAAAAGCCTTATGCCACCCTGGCATAAGGCTTTTACTATTACCATTTTAAAATAGAGAATCCATACGGTGGAAGTGTAACTTGTAATACACTTGCTTCCGCTGAAAATTCTTCGTTTGTATAAATGTTAATTATTTTCTTCCTGGTAATATGAAGAGGGAGTGAAGTTGTAACTTCACTGTTAGTAGGATTTAAAACGAAAAAGATAGTTTCATCTTCATATGTTTTTGTATAAGAAATATAATTATGTTCATCATTTGCCTCAATGAATTGAAAAGTACCATTTCCTCCAAATGCTTTATGTTGTTTCCGTAATGAAATTAATGTTTGTATATGTGTAAATAAAAGAGTATCTTGTTCTTTTTCATCCCATATCATACATTTGCGGCAGTCAGGGTCCATTCCACCATCCATACCGATTTCATCGCCGTAATAAATACAAGGAGAACCGATGAAAGAAAGGTGAAATACATAGAGTAACTTTAACTTATTTTTATCCCCGTTACATGTTGCTAAAATTCTAGGTGTGTCATGACTGTCTAATAAATGAAATGCCGCTTCATTTACATTCATAGAGTAGGAATGTAGAGAATCGGTAATTTGTTTCATAAATTCACTTGCATGAATGGATTCGTTAGCAAAGTAAGAAAGTAGAGCGTTTGTAACAGGATAGCTCATTACAGCATCAAATTGGTCACCTTGTAGCCATGGGAGTGCATCGTGCCAAATTTCACCTAAAATATATACTTCAGGATTCAATGCTTTTATTTCACTTCGGAATTCTCTCCAAAAACTGTGATCGACTTCATTTGCTACATCAAGGCGCCAACCGTCTATATTGAATTCTCTTACCCAATAACGCCCTACTTCAAGTAAATATTCTTTTACATCTGGGTGTGCTGTATTTAATTTAGGCATATACGGTGTAAATGCGAAAGTATCATAATTAGGAAGTGGCTCGGTTATAATTGGGAATTCATGAATGTGGAACCAATCTTTATAGGCGGAATTCTCACCGTGGTTCAGCACGTTTTGAAATTTAACAAAGAAGTATCCGCTATGATTAAAAACAGCGTCGAGCATTACTTTTATACCATGTTTATGACACGCCTGAACGAGTTCTTTGAAAGTTTCTTTCGTCCCAAATTGTGGATCGATTTCCATGTAATCAATTGTGTCATATTTATGATTCGAATGAGCTTTGAAAATAGGAGTGAAATATATTCCGGAAATTCCAAGCTTCACAAGGTAATCAAGGTTTTGAATAATACCAGCAAAATCTCCGCCGAAAAAATTAGTTGGAGTTGGTTCGGTACTTCCCCAAGGGAGGGTGTTTGCTGGATTTAATGTGTTATCCCCGTTAGCGAATCGTTCCGGGAAAATTTGATACCATACTGTGTCTTTAATCCAGGATGGTGCCCTGAAAACGTCTTTTGCATGAACAAATGGAAAGCAGAAAAAGTTACCGACATCGTCATTTGGGATATTAGAAAAAAATCCTCGTTCTGTATAAATAAAAGTTTCTACGTCGTTTTTTAATTCGAATCCATAACGTAAGCGTTTAAATTTTGGTTTGATTGAAACGGACCAATAATCAAATAACTCAGTAGATCCAGTTTTTTTCATCGGTGTACTCGCTGTAATCCATTTCCCGTCCTGCCATTCGTACGGGTCACCGTAGATGAGAGCGGCGTTGTGAACATCATCTCTTTTTGTGTGTATTCGGATGTGAATTGTTTTTTCGTCGTAAGCGTATGCATAATTATCTTTTGGCCTATGATAGATCGCTTCTTTAAGCATATAGAAAATCCCCCTTTAATATCTCTATACATATAGTTCCCTTAAACGAAATAATAAAGATTATGTTGCAAACGATTGCCTTCCACATAACTTTAATATTGCTTATAAGAGTAGTATTCATTTTATGTAAAGTCAATGAATAAAGAGTATGATAAGATTATTTTGAAAATTAATATTTGCAAAATGAATAAAAGGATGTATAATGATAGACAAATAGCGCAAACGTTTTCATAGATTTAGATATTGTTTGCGCTTCTATTAAACAATTAAATGCAAACGTTTTCAATTAAAGAGGTACATAGACAATTTAGGGAGGTTTTTGGGATGAAGAAAGCATTATCACTATTAACGATTTCAGCATTGTCAATCGGTATGTTATCTGCATGTGGACCGAAAGATTCAGGGGAAAAAGAAGCAAGTAAAGAGAAGAAAGATTATGATCTTCTCGTTTGGGAAGATGAGAAAAAAGGTGTGGGTTTAGAGCCGGCAGTGAAAAGTTTTGAAAAGAAATATAATGTGAAAGTAAAAGTTGAAGAGGTTCAGATGACGAAACAAATAGAAAAACTTCGTCTCGACGGTCCAGCTGGTACAGGGCCAGATGTTGTAACATTGCCACATGATCATATTGGTAATGCGGTAACAGAAGGGCTACTTTCAGAGGTGAAAGTGGATGATACGGTAAAAAATAAATTTACAGATTTATCAATAAAGGCACAAACATACGACGGAAAACTATACGGTTTACCAAAAGCAATTGAAACACCAATCTTTATTTATAATAAAAAATTAATGTCAAAAGCACCAGAGACGATGGATGAGCTGTATAACTTCTCAAAAGACTTTACGAAAGATGACAAGTACGGATTTTTAACATTAGGAGATAACTTCTATTTTGCTAACGCATTTATGGAGGGTATGGGCGGTTATGTATTTGGTGAAAAAGATGGAAAACTGACTCCGACAGATATTGGATTAAATAATAGTGGTGCAGTACAAGGTGCTGAATATATTCAAAAATGGTATAAAGAAAAATTATTACCAAAAGGAATTATTGGTGAATCTGGCGGTTCAGCTGCAGATGGATTATTTAATGAAGGAAAAGCAGCATCTATTATGAATGGTCCATGGGCATTCCAAGCGATGGAAAAGGCTGGAATTGATTATGGTGTTGCTCCAATGCCGAAATTACCAAATGGTCAACCGATGAAAACATTTGTTGGGGTAAAAGGATGGCATGTAACAAGTTTCTCTAAACAAAATGATTTAGCTACAAAATTCACTGAGTGGGTAACAAATGAAGAAAACGCGAAAATTCGATTTGAGAAAACAAAAGAAATTCCTCCAGTAAAATCAGTGATGGAAGATCCAATTATTAAAGATAATGAGGCTGCAAAAGCAGTTGCGACTCAATCAGAAAATGGAATCCCGATGCCGAATATTCCAGAAATGCAAGAAGTTTGGAAACCAGCTGGAGATGCGCTTCAATTAGTTGTATCAAATAAACAAGAGCCAAAAGCAGCACTTGATAATGCAGTGAAACAAATTAAAGGTAATATTGAGGCAAACCACAGCAATAAAAAATAAGGTGAAATTCGTGCCTCTAATAGGAGAGGCACGAATTCTCTCCCTTCCAAGTAGGAAGAAAAAAGGGGGAAGGAACATGCAAACATCTATGGAACCAGAGAAAGAGTTAAACGGTTCAAAGCATAGGAAAATGGCGACCATGTTATCAATCATTCCAGGTATTGGTCAACTATATAATAAACAATTTGTAAAAGGTCTTATTTTTCTAGTATTAACAGGTTCATTTATTGTAGCATTTGCTGATTTGTTAAATATAGGATTATGGGGAATTGTAACGCTTGGTACAGAAGTTCCACGTGACCATTCGGTCTTTCTATTAGTAGAAGGGATTTTGGCACTAATCGTCGTTGTGTTTGGTCTAGGGATATATGCATTTAACTTATATGATGCATATCAAAATGGGAAAAAACGTGATATAGGAACGCCATTAAACTCTGTAAAAGAGCAATATCGTAACTTATTAGATCAAGGTTTTCCATATTTAATGGTTTCACCAGGTTTTCTATTGCTTATCTTTGTTGTTGTTTTCCCAATCATTTTCGTAATTTTAATTGGATTTACGAATTATGATTTATATCACTCTCCTCCAGCTAAATTAGTAGATTGGGTGGGCTTTAAAAACTTTATTGATATTTTCACATTACCAATGTGGAGAGATACATTTTTAAGTGTATTCTCTTGGACTGTCATTTGGACATTTGTTGCAACAACATTACAAGTTGCACTTGGTATTTTCTTAGCGATTATCGTAAATCAGCCTGGTATTAAAGGTAAGGCAATTATTCGAACAATCTTCATTTTACCGTGGGCTGTTCCAGCATTCGTATCTATTCTTGTCTTCTCGGGTATGTTTAATGAAACATTTGGAGCAATTAATAATCAAGTATTAGCTTTATTCGGGATTGAAAAGATTGCTTGGATGACAGATCCGTTTTGGGCGAAGATTGCTTTAATTATGATCCAAACGTGGCTCGGTTTCCCATTCGTATTTGCAATGACAACAGGTATATTGCAATCGATTCCAGGAGAATTATATGAAGCTGCTACAGTAGATGGGGCAACTGCTTGGCAACAGTTCCGTAAAATTACATTGCCACTTGTTTTATACGCAACAGCACCAATTTTGATTACACAGTATACGTTTAACTTTAATAATTTTAGTATTATTTATCTATTTAATAGCGGGGGACCTGCTGTGTCTGGACAAAATGCGGGTGGAACGGATATTTTAATTTCATGGATCTATAAGTTAACGATGACTTCGGCTCAGTACGGAAAAGCAGCAGCTCTTACAATGATTTTATCGTTAATTGTTATTACAGTTGCGTTATGGCAATTTAAGAGAACAAAATCATTCCAAGAAGAGGATATGATGTAAATGAATATTAAACGACAAAAGATGTTACGTCTTTCATTAAGTTATTTAGTTATCTTCATAATGTGTGCGATTATTTTCTATCCATTATTATGGATAATTGGCTCATCGTTTAATCCAGGGGATAGTTTATCTGGGTCAAGTATTATTCCGAAAAATGCCACGTTAGATCATTATCGCAAGCTACTTGATCTCGATTCAAGTAATTACTTACTTTGGTATAAAAATACTTTAAAAGTTAGTGTAATGACGATGATTTTTTCGGTGTTAGCAATTAGCTTTACTGCTTATGCATTTTCGAGATATCGTTTTGTCGGAAGAAAAAATGGTTTATTAACATTTTTAATTCTGCAAATGATCCCGAATTTTGCAGCGTTAATCGCACTATATATATTAGCTCAGTTAACAGGATTACTTGATACACATCTTGCATTAATTTTAATTTATGTGGGCGGAGCAATTCCGATGAATACATGGCTAATGAAAGGGTATTTTGATACGATTCCGAAAGAGTTGGATGAATCAGCTCGAATGGATGGAGCAGGGCATTTCCGTATTTTCTGGCAAATCATTATGCCGCTTGCAAAACCAATCGTAGCGGTTGTAGCTTTATTCACTTTCATCGGTCCATTTACAGATTTCATTTTAGCGAGTATTATTTTGCGCACACCGGAAAATTATACTTTAGCAGTTGGACTATATGAAATGGTAGCGAAAAAATTTGGTAATGAATTTACGACATTTGCAGCTGGCTCAGTATTAATTGCAATTCCGATTTCTATTTTATTCTTATCGCTGCAAAAATATTTTGTTTCCGGTTTAACAGCTGGAGGTACGAAAGGATGAAAATGGGACATTACGTCCCATTTCTCTTTTCATCTCCCTATAAAAAATTTGTAGGGAGATGAAAAGAGATTTGACATCACATGCGAAAAGATGTGAAATAAATAGTATATTATAGTATAGGAAAATAAAGCTATATCCCTTACAATACATGGAGAGGGAGAAGATAATAATTTTTGCAAGATAGAACGAAGTGATGAAAGTTTGCGGTTTCTCCTATTACTTGCAACGATTGCAAGATAACAATATATGAAAAATGGCAGAGAAGTGAGAGGAGGGGATTTTTATGACAGTTACAATTAAAGATGTGGCGAAGAAAGCAAATGTTGCACCATCGACGGTTTCCCGTGTAATTGCTGATAATCCAAGTATAAGTGAAAAGACAAAGCGCCGTGTTCGAAAAGTAATGAGTGAACTAGGCTATCATCCAAATTTAAATGCAAGAAACCTTGCGAACCAGACAACAAAAACGCTTGGGCTCGTTATGCCGAGCTCTGCAAGTAAAGCTTTTCAAAATCCGTTTTTCCCAGAAGTTATAAGAGGAATAAGCTCATTTGCACATATGGAAGGGTATGCGCTCTATATGTCGACAGGTGAAACGGAAGAAGAAATTTTTAATGGTGTTATAAAGATGGTACAAGGGCGTCAAATTGGTGGCATTATTCTTTTATATTCAAGAGAGAACGATCGGATTATTCAATATTTGCATGAACAAAATTTCCCGTTTGTTTTAATAGGAAAGCCATATGATCGAAAAGATGAAATTACATATGTAGATAATGACAATTATACGGCTGCAAGAGAAGTAGCGGAATATTTGATTTCATTAGGGCATAAGCAAATCGCGTTCATTGGCGGTGGCTCAGATTTACTTGTAACGAGAGAGCGTTTGGCGGGGATGAGTGATGCTTTGAAACTTGCAGATATTCTATTGCCGAAAGAGTATATTTTACACTTTGATTTTTCAAGAGAGAGTGGTCAACAGGCTGTTGAGGAATTAATGGGACTAAAGCAACCACCGACGGCAATTATGGCAACGGATGATTTAATTGGACTTGGCGTGTTAAGTGCGCTTTCTAAAAAAGGATTTGTTGTACCGAAAGATGTTTCGATTGTAAGCTTTAACAATGCTTTATTATCAGAAATTGCTAGTCCACCACTTTCGACAGTTGATGTGAATATTTATCAATTAGGGTATGAAGCGGCAAAAGCTTTAGTTGATAAGGTGGAGCATTCTGAATCTACTTCAAAATGCATTATTATTCCGCATAAATTATTGAAGCGTCAAACTTGTGATCATTATGCAACAAAAAGCTAAGAGTTTAACTCTTAGCTTTTTTCTTTAGAAAGGCTTCTAAACGGTCACAGCCTTCTTTTAAAGTTTCAATACTGTAAGCATAGGAAAGGCGAAGGTAGCCTTCACCGTATTCGGAAAATGCGGTTCCAGGAACAACGGCTAGCCCAGCCTCTTTTACAAGATCAAGTGCAAAATCAAATGATGAAGATGTTAAATGTCCAACATATGGGAATAAATAAAATGCACCTGTTGGCTTCTCAACCGTTAAACCCATTTGAATGAGTCTATTATATACGTAATCACAGCGTTTTTTGTATTGATAGCGCATCATCTTCGGGGCATCTTTAGCAGCTGTTAAAGCTTCGATTGCAGCATACTGAGCGATTGAAGTAGCGCATGTAACATTGTATTGATGAACTTTTAATATGTGTTTTGCTAAATATTCTGGAGCAAATAAAAGTCCGATACGCCAGCCGGTCATAGAATGTGATTTTGATAATCCGTTAATGACAATCGTCTTATCACGCATTTCTGGGAAATGAGCGATAGATGTGTGTTTTTCTTCATATACAAGTTCACTATAAATTTCATCAGAAAGAACGAAAATATTTTTATCTTTTAAGACAGATACAATATCTTCTAATTCTTCTTTTGATAAGGTAACACCAGTTGGATTAGAAGGATACGGTAAAACGACGCATCTTGTTCGTTCTGTAATTGCATGTTGCAATGCTTCAGCTGTTAAACGAAATCCAGTTTCGCGAACATCTATAAAAATAGGAGTTGCACCACATAGTCGAATAATCGGCTCGTAACCAGGGTAAATAGGAGCAGGTAAAATTACTTCCGTTCCTGGTTCTAAAATAGTTCGGAATGCAACATCGATCGCTTCACTAGCACCGATTGTAACAATGGTTTCGTTTTCAGGTGAATAATGTAAATTGTAGTTGTCCTTTACAAAGTTACAAGCTGCCTTGCGTAATTCTAGTAAACCAGCGTTATGTGTATAGCTTGTATAATTTTCTGTAATGGCCCGTTTAGCTGCTTCTTTTACTAGAGAAGGTGTAGGGAAATCGGGTTGCCCAATTGTTAAAGAGATAAGATTATCATAGTTTTGAATCATATTAGAGAACTGACGGATTCCAGAAATTTGGATGTCCTTCACTCTAGGATTAATGAATTGTTCCATTGTATCTCCCTTTCTTCCGTTTGAAAATTAAGTTCATTTTATCATATTTTCAACTATTACGCTTTGTTTATAAAATTTCCCCCGCTATTTGTGAAAGATAAGAATCGTATCTTAAAATTCAGTGGAAGTAAGAAATTATGTGAGGGTTCAAATGTCTATAAGAGTATAAGCTGTGTGAGTTAATTAAAGTTTCACTTAAGCATAAACACAAAAAAAGCCGCTGCAAGCGACTTTTTAATAACCGTATTCCCAATCTATTTCATCTTCGTTCCAAAGTACGGAAGATACTTTGCCAAGATGGACAACGGATTCATTTACAGCACATGTACAGTCTTCGTCCCCTGCTTTATGTTGCAATTCTTCGTATACTGATTTTTCAACGTTTTCTAGCACAACCAAATTTTCTTCTTTTAAAACAAGCGTAGTACCCGCCATATTTATCTTCCTCCTACTAAAGTAATGATCACTTATTTGTAAACATAGATAGTATGGATTATATGCTGTATTTTGCGATAGTTGTCCGTCTAGTGAAGTGTTTTTTATTTTCTTTGTAATCCGTATTCATTGTATACTGCACGAAGGAAATTTGGTACAGGGTTTACAATCATTTCGGAAATTTGTAACATTTATTATTAGTTGTTAACAAATAATTAACAAAGATGTTAAGAAAAATCAAAATTTTGAAACAAATAGACTTATAAAATGATATAATCATATCAAAATACATATAGGGGATGAGAGGCTATGGAGCTGATTCGTGATTTAATGATCCAAATTGCCATCATTATTTTACCACTATTTTTATATGAAGCGATTCGTTTAAATCGTTATCAAGGAATGCTTCCGAAGCCTAATCGCTACTTTATTATGTTTTTATCTAGCGTTACACTCGTTCTCTCCATGACATACTCTATTTGTTTTGGTACCGTTTGCGGATACAATTTTCATCCAGTCCCAATTGTTAGTGGTTTTTTATATGGTGGGATTGTTGGGCTCATCCCTGCCATTATTTATGTTGCATATGAATGGATTTTTAAGGGGCTTAGTTGGTTGCCTATGGTAGAAGTTATATTTCTTTCGATAATTCCATTATTTTTGTCAAAGAAATGGTCTCTTTTTTCAAGAGATAAGAAGCTAATATTAGCTTTTATGATTGCATCATTTTATGTTCTTGTTTCATTAGTAGTCGGGATGTTGAATGTCCTTTTAGAAACAGGTTTTACACCGTACATATCTAATCTATATAGTGGGTATATATTTGCATCACTTATTATGGTTATGACAATGGTATTTCAAGTGTATTTGACTGAGTATTTAAACGAAAATGCATTATTGCGTACAGAAATGCAAAAATCAGAAAAACTTAATATTGTAAGTGAGTTAGCTGCAAGTGTTGCACATGAAGTTCGAAACCCTCTCACTGTTGTACGAGGGTTTATTCAATTGCTAGAGAGTACGGAAGACGTAAAAAACAAAGATTATATGCGTCTTGTATTAGCTGAACTGGATCGTGCTGAACAGATTATTTCAGATTATTTAAATTTAGCAAGGCCTCAAATTGAAAAAAAAGAACATATTTGTTTATCAGCACAATTAATTGAAATGACAACTCTTATGTCATCATTTGCAGCGATGCAGGGCGTTTATTTGCAAGTTGAGATTTCTGAGAGCCTTTATACTATCGGCGATAAGACGAAATTGAAGCAAGCTATTATGAATGTTGTTAAAAACGGTATTGAAGCAATTCAAGGAAACAAAGGGTATTTAAAAGTAACAGCTATTCAAAAAGATGAATTGATAATAATAAGAGTTAAAGATAGTGGTGTTGGAATGACAAAAGAACAGTTAGTAAGGCTTGGACAACCGTATTATTCTTTAAAAGAAAAAGGAACAGGATTAGGCCTTATGGTAACATTTAGTATTTTACAAGCGCATAATGGCACATTGGAATATAAAAGTGAAAGCGGAAAAGGAACTGAAGCTATTATTATATTGCCAGCTGTACGATATAAGGAATAAAAGTTACCGATAGAAGGTAACTTTTTATTTTATCGTGCATTAGAAAAAGATACAAAATTTCATTCATTTATTTTTTCTTGTTTTGTTCGAACGAATAAACTTTTAAATGATTGAAAGAAGCTTTGCTCTTTTGAGGCGGCGACTAATCTTTTTGTTTCTTGAATTTCGCGAATAACTTGCATAAGTTGTGTATCACGGTTGCTATCTTTATTGTAAATTTGATTGACAAGTTTATTCATTTTTTCTTCTTGTTTGGATTCTCGCTTATACATATGATTCATTAATAAGTCCATCTTTTCTTTTTGGAGTGCATCTGTTTGAGCGGCGTGAACAACTAGATCTTGTAACATTTTTTCTTGTGAGCCTTCTTTTACATAAACTTGTTGCATTAGTTCATCTAATTTCTCGTCTTTTAAACGATTTTGTGTAATGAGAGTAGAGTTTTGATGAATAATTGCTTCATTTAATTGAGCAAGCATTTCAAGTTTTAGCATGAACTCCTCAAAGTTACGCCCATCTTCTTTTGGTTGCACTTCTTGCTTATCTTGAATAACAGGTACAGGTGGGGCCTCTTTTTCTTTTAAAATAATAGGTATTGTTTCTGAAATGTCCTCTTGTAATGTAGCAGCTCTTTCATGTATAGATTTCAATAGTTTTAAATCATCCAATTTATAAATACGAGCATCAGCTGTTTTTGAAATGATATAACCGTGTTCCTCTAAGAGTTGGCTATATTTTCGGACTATATGTTTTGGGATACCTGTTTTATTTGTAACATCTTTCGTTTTATAAATAGCTTCCATGATAGTTCCTCCCCAAAAAGTATCGTATATATCATTTCAACCTTTTATGTGGACTTCCTTTGAAAAAGAATGTCGGAAGGTTATTAGTTTTCTACAGCATTAGTGAAAAGATGAAGAAAAATGAATGTTTTTGGCGGAATGGAGAGGAAGAGCTAAAATAATGTCTGAAAACATACATAGAAGAAGTTTGTTATAATAACTGAGGAAAAGAAATTGGTAGGAACACGGAGGTACACATGAAGCAATTTAAAGGTATTATCATTTCAATTATTGCAATTCTTTCTCTTTTGGTAGCGGTATATGAAGTACTTGTGCCAGAGGAGACAAGTACTAAAAAAACAACTACGTATGATCAAATTCTAGAGTTCCCGAAAGAACGATATCCAGAGACCGGGAAACATATAACGGATGCTATAAAAGAAGGACATTCGGAAATGTGTACAATTGATCGTAATGGTGCAGCGGATAGAAGGAAATTATCGTTAGCGCCATATCCGACGAAGAAAGGTTATGATCGTGATGAATGGCCGATGGCGATGTGTAAGGAAGGCGGAAAAGGAGCTCATATTGAATATATAAGTCCAGCAGATAACCGCGGTGCAGGTTCTTGGGTAGGGAATAAGCTAGACAAATATCCAGATGGTACGCGTGTGAAATTTGAAGTGAAATAGTAATTGGCATACATTTCATAGTGGAGAGAGGGATAGTTATGGAATTAACAATTTCATATTCGCAATTAATGATAATGAACTATGATGGTCAGCAGCCTTATGTAGATTGGACTCCTGAAGATTTTGAAAGAGGATATGCTGAGGTGGATGGAGCTATTATTTTTGAAGCAATCTCTGACTATACTTGTGAAGTGGAAGTTACTTGTGGAAATCATATTGAGAAAGAAGAAGTGGTTAGAACGATATCAGTTCCTTTCACAGTGAAGAATGAAGAAGTATATATAACAAGTATTCTTTCTAATAAATATCATATTCCTATTCCGAACGGGGAATATATGATAGTCTTGCAGGCAACTCCTCTTGAAGAGCCATCAGACGATGAATTGTATAAAGTACAATACGACTTCTATTTTGAGAGTGTAGAATAAAAAAACGTGTTATCCTTTTTGAAGGATAACACGTTTTTTTATTATGCGTTTGTTTTTAGGAGAGAACGAGCGTCTTTTGCTGCCTGAACCATGTGCTCTAAAGCAGGTATAACTTCCTCAGTTCTTCGTGTTTTTAAACCACAGTCTGGATTAATCCAGAAATATTTAGGGTCACATACTTGTAAAGATTGTTCTACGATTGTGAACATTTCATCTTTACTTGGGACACGTGGGCTATGAATATCATATACCCCTAGACCAATTCCTTTTTCATATGTTGTATGCTTTAATGTATTAATAAATTCTCCATGACTTCTTGATGTTTCGATAGAAATAACATCTGCGTCTAACGCTCGAATTGCATCTACAATATCTTCGAAGTTACTATAACACATATGAGTATGAATTTGTGTTTCATTTTCTACAGAAGATGTTGCTAAAAGGAATGATTGAACTGCCCATGTAATGTATGCATCCCAATCTTTTTCTTTTAACGGCATACCTTCACGAAGTGCAGGTTCATCGACTTGGATTACTCTAATTCCGGAAGATTCAAGTAACTCAATTTCATGACGAAGTGCTAATGCAATTTGATATGAAACTTCTTTTCTTGAAATGTCATTTCGAACGAATGACCAATTTAAAATAGTGACAGGTCCAGTTAGCATACCTTTTACTACTTTCTCTGTTAAGCTTTGTGCATATACAGTTTCTTTAATAGTCATTCCACTTATAAAGGCAACATCACCATAAATAACAGGTGGTTTTACGCAACGAGAACCGTATGATTGTACCCATCCGTTTTTAGTAAAGGAGAAACCAGCAAGTCTTTCTCCAAAATATTCCACCATGTCAGTTCTTTCGAATTCACCATGTACTAGTACATCAAGACCAATATCTTCTTGGTAACGAATCCACTTTGCAGTTTCTTTTTCAATGAATTGATTATATTGTTCATTTGTAATATCGCCGTTACGCCACTGTTTACGTGTTTGACGAACTTCAGATGTTTGCGGGAAGCTACCAATAGTTGTTGTTGGTAACAACGGTAATTTTAAAGCTACTTGCTGTAGTTCATATCGTTTTTCAAATGGAAGAGGACGTGAGAAATCATCTTCTTTAAGTGATGTACGTGCCACTTTTACATCTTCACGATTACGTGCAGCTGATGAGCGGATTGCATGATGTGCATTACGATATGTTGTTAAATCGCTACTGATGCTTTCTACACCTTTAGTAAGAGCAGAATGGACAAGGACTAGTTCTTCTAATTTTTGATTAGCAAATGCAAGTGCATCAAATAATTCACTTGTTAAGTGCGTTTCTTCCGTTTTATCAATTGGAGTATGCAATAAGCTACAAGAAGGTTGAACAATTAAACCTTTTGCTGTGATTTGATTTTGTAATGTTGTAAATAAAGAAAGTACATCATCAAGATCAGCTCTCCAAATGTTACGGCCATCTATACAACCGATAGCTAAAATTTTATCAGCTGGGAATCCGTATTTTGAAATAGCATTTACATTACCTTCTTTGCCATGAACAAAGTCTAATCCAATACCAGAAACAGGGAATGCAATAATTTCTTCATAGTTCTCTTCTACACTGTCAAAATATGTTTGTAGAAGAAGATTAGCATTTGGAACCTCTTTATGAATAGCTTCGTAAAGTTCTTTCGCTTGATTAATTTCATCTTTTGTTAAAGAGGCGAAGATTGGTTCGTCAACTTGAATAATTTGTGCTCCAGCTGCGTGTAATTCAGAGAATAATTGTACATAAGGTGCAACTAGCTCTTTTAAAATAGTGGAAAATTGCTCTTCGTTATAACCTTTTGCTAGTTTTAGGAATGTATAAGGGCCTAAAATAACTGGTTTTCCATCAACGCCTAACTCTTTTTTCGCTTCTTCATATAAACGAAGAGGACGATTGTCTTTTAAAGAGATTTGTAATCCTTCTTCGTATTCAGGAACAATGTAATGATAGTTTGTGTTAAACCATTTTGTCATTTCAGAAGCAACGTGATCTTTAGAGCCGCGTGCCATTGCAAAATATACATCAAGGTAAGAGGTAAACTCTGAAAAACGTGACGGGATGAATCCTAACATGTAGGCCGTATCCAGAACGTGGTCATAATATGTAAAATCGCCAACTGGAATTAATTCAATTCCCTTTTCTTGCTGTACTTTGACGTGTTGAAGGCGAATTTCTTTCATTGTCGTTAAAAATTGTTCTTCATCAATTTTATTGGACCAAAAAGCTTCCAATGTTTTTTTCCACTCTCGTTGTAGTCCGATACGTGGATAACCTAAGTTACTTGTTTGAATTTCCATTTTAAATTCCTCCCTAATTGAAAGTAAGCATTTCCGTTTACTCGGAAATACCTATAACAAAAAGCATAAAGGCATAGAAAAATAAGCCTTCCTTTTTGTTCTTAACACCTCATCATCATCCGTGAGTCTATCAGTGTTGTTAAAATAGGCAGGTATCCTGACTTATGCTTCATATAATTTCTTTCACCTTCCCGTTTTCACAGTGGCACAAAAAAGAAATCTCAGCATTTACAGTGGCGGGACCGTGTTGGAGTTTCACCAAACTTCCCTTTTAAACACGAAGTGAAATATTCGTGTACCTATTTTCCTTTTGAAAGGAATTTAACAAGCGATATGATATTGAAACAAATTCTAACACAATTTTCGGAATTTTGTCCACTGTTTTAAAATAAGAAAATTCTAAAGTTTTTCATTTCTTTTTATTCGGAAAATTAAGTTTTTTTAATGTTTATTTATTATTAAAATGAGGGTGTTTTGAGTTGCGAGGAATAATTATAGTGTTAAGTTTTTCTAGAAGAGGAGGCACCTCTTTTAGAAAAACTTAATCATTATCTACACCTATTTCTGAAAGACGACCTGCAGTTGCATCTTGTAAGAGCGTGTTTAGCCAACGTAATTCAACATTAATATGCTCAATGACGCTTTGTAGAATATATAGTTGAGCACGAGGAACTAGTTGTTTATTATGATCGTATATCGTTTGCATTGTATGTAAATAGAGCATTGTATCATCTCTCTTTTTTTTCAAAATAGGAACTAGAGCTTGTTCGTCGCTAAAGTGAGCGAAAGAGAGCGCTGAATAAATAGGTTTATATATTTGGTTTTTCGCTTCAAATTGTTTTAATAATAAAGTGTGGAAAAGGGCTTTTCCTTCCTCTGTTATATGGAAGATTGTTTTATCTGGTCTATTCGTATCTCTAACAATATTGGTAATGCTAATCGCACCTTGTTTTTCTAATTGCTCGAAGGCGTAGTATAGCGATCCCTTGGCATATTTAATATAACAATCCATTTGTCTTTCTTTCATTATGTGCTGCACTTCATAGGGATGTTTATCTCCTTCGAGTAACAAGCCGAGAATGACTAACTTCATGCTCATGCTGTCTCAACTCCTGTATATAGAAACTTTATATATATTATAAACGGTATATCCTCTTTCATAAAGGGATATACCGTTTCGTTTTTCTATATTAGCTTACTTGTTTTTGTTTTTGCTTTGTTTTTGGTCCTGTTAAAAGACGTTCATTTCCCATAAGTAAAATACAAATTATACTTAGCGTAGCTGGGATAAGTGCCCAGAAAAATGTATTAGCAATAGATGTTGCAAGAGCCTCTTTAATTCCGCTCAGTACTTCAGGAGGTAGCTTTTCAGTAGCATTTGGTGATAATAAAAAGCTTGTGTCTCCACCTTTAGGAGCCATTTTTTCTAGTTCAGGAGGGAAGACTGCTTTTAATTTATCAGTGAAAACATGATTTTGAATCGTACCGAAAATCGTGACGCCAAGGGTCATTCCAAGTGAACGGAAGAATGAGTTCGTGGATGTAGCAGAACCGCGATCTCTCATTTCTAATTTGTGGATAGATGCCATACTTAAAACTGAGAAGGAGAATCCAACTCCAAGTCCAGCAAGCACCATAAACATTGTTACGAGTGTACGAGGTGTTTCCATAGTTAAAGTACTTAGTAAATAAATACCAAGAACGAAGAAAACCCCAGATACTGTCATGATGTTACGATAACTTGTTCGTGAAGCTAATTGTCCACCAGTTTGACTTCCGATTACAGATCCTACCATCATAGGTGTCAAAATTAACCCAGCATTTGAGGCTGAACCACCGAGAACACCTTGAACGAAGATTGGAATATAAACTGTACAGATGATAAAAGCTGCGCCATAGAAAAAGGCAACACCTTGGCTAGCTGCAAATAAAGGTTTTTTAAATAAATGGAAAGAAATAATAGGCTCGGTTGCGTTTCTTTCTACGAAGAAGAAAATAATAAGCAGAATAACAACAATTGAAAATAAACCAATAATCACATTAGAGTCCCATGCATATTCTTTACCACCAAGTTCTAAAGCAAACATTAAGCAAACGATACTAATGACAAGCGTAATAGCACCAGCCCAGTCAATTTTTTGTTTTCGATATTCTAGAGACTCGCTATAGTATTTAGTAATGAAGAAGAAGGAAATAAGTCCTAACGGAATATTAATATAGAAGACCCAGTGCCAACTTATATAATCTGTAATGTAAGCACCTAATAAAGGTCCGAAAACACTAGATGTTCCGAAAACAGCACCAAATAGTCCGGTCATTTTTCCTCGTTTTTCAGGCGGGAATATATCATACATAATTGTAAATGCGATAGGCATAAGAGCGCCGCCACCAATTCCTTGAATGGCTCTATAAATACTTAGTTGTTCAATACTTGATGCTGTCCCGCAAAGTGCAGAACCAAATAAGAAGAGAATTAATCCGCCAATAAAAAAGCGTTTCCGTCCGTACATATCAGACAGCTTACCGAAAATAGGCATTCCGGCCATTGTTGCTACCATGTAGGCGGATGTGACCCAAACGAATTTGTCGAACCCTCCTAAGTCTCCGACAATCGTTGCCATCGCAGTTGCGACGATTGTGTTATCCATTGCTGCCATTAGAATACCAAGTAGTAAACCAGCAACAACAAATTTTGTTTTACTTGAATCGTTTTTTGATAGTTGTGCTTCCAAAAGTAGCCCTCCTTTAATAAAAATTAAACTAACTTAAGTTTTTTAGTGCAATGCATAAAAAAACTTTATGTACAGTTTGTATAGTTCCTCTTCATTTTATAAAAAATTGCACTGACATGATATAAAGGATGGAAATCATAAATTATATTATAGTCAAATTTGACTAAAAGGCAAATGTTTTCTACCGCCAAATTATTTTATCCCGCTTTAACTGCCCGTTAAAGCCCGATTGGTAAAAGCTAATAATCAGTGGGGGATGGACAAAACCCCCACTGATTAAAGTTTCACTTTATTATATTGACCAAAAGAGAGTAAGAATTTATTTTGTTATGTAGTCAAGGAAGGAAATTGTAAAAAAATATTTAATAAAGTATAACCTGTGTCAACCTATTAAAAATGGTTTTTTCTTTATATTGTCGAATAGGATAAAAGGAAAAGAAAAATTTAATATGATTTGTAACAAGCTAAATATTTTTTCTAAGTGTAGTTCATTGCATCGAGAGGCAGAATACAGTTGTATAGATGATATATCTGGAATGAGGTGAATATATTATGAAAATATGGAAACGAATTTCGGATCAAGGAAGGTATTCTATACCGTTACAGCCGGTTTTGTGGATTGATGGTTCTAAAAAGGACACGGAAGCATCCGATGTAGCAGTCACATTGCAAATCCGTAGTATGTATAAAGAAAAATTTTCGTATGAGATGATCTATGATGTTAATGACATACTAATTATTCGACTTGAAGTTGAAAATAAAGGCGTTGAAATGATTTCGCGAGTAGTTGTAAGTCATATGATTCGTGATTATTTCGCGTATATCCCAAACTCTTTAAAAGCAGATAAGGGAATAAGTGAGTTTTTATTTCAGCTTGTAAGGTGGCGAATCGATAATTTATCACCGAATGAAAAGGTAGAATTAATTTGTCAAATAAAAGCAAATAAAGATAAAGCTCCTCCCAATTCATTATTTCAGGCTACATATACATTTCAATATAAAGGTGTATCATATGGACCGCTACAAACAAATGAAGTGGTTGTCAGAAAATGATAAGAAGGAACCTGTGCGAAAGGTTCCTTCTTTAATGAAGATTGTGCTTCTTGAGTAATTTCTTTTGTTCCACTCCCTTTTTTCCAATATAGTTATTTTTGTATCCAAAATATAGAATGAATAGAAATGAAATAACATTTACTATAGCGTCAATTTGATCGTTTGTAATGAAGTTTATTCCGAAAGAGTTAAATAGTAATTTTAATGATAACAAAAAGCCAGCTAGTAAGCGCATAATATCTAATAGATTTTCTTTTTGAGGCATATAGGTCACTCCTTCCTAAAAACGATATATAGTATATATATGAAATAAAATAGAAAAGGTATACAAGCTTAAGTAGAAATGTACATTAAATATGTACATTTTTTATTTTATAGAAAAACATTATTGTTATAGAAACATATATTGGTATAAAAGGGGGAGAGTATGAAACATAAAGGGAAAATTAGTGGGTTATTACTTGGGAACACAGTTGCGGTTACAGAATGGATTGCACTTCAGGATGTAATTGCTGAGCTAGATTCGAGATCATTTTTAACCGTCTTTATTATTTATATATTGCAAATGATACTAAGCTATTATTTTGGACATTGGTACGATAAAAGAACGAATACGCGTGTAAATATTGAAGTAGGAGGAATGACGAATAACGATTTTGTCGTTGATTTTTTTGGAAAAGTAGCTGCTTTATCAGAAAGAGATTCTCGTAATATTACAGTGTATATTCTTTCCGTAAAAGAATGGGATGTATTAAAAGACACAGTGCAAGAAAAAAAGTTAGATGAGCTAGTCCAAAGAGTAGAACGTACAATTGTAAAGACAATTCGAAAAGGCGATGTAGTTACGAGGTGGGATGAAAATAAATATGTTATCGTAGCTGTTGATAATGGCTATGAAAAGTCAACAATAACAAGTAGATTAATCAAAAATATTCAAAATGAAATAGCGAATGATTTATTAAGTGTCACACTATTATTTGGGGCTGCAAGTTATCCTATAGAAGGGAAAACTTTTGAAGATTTGTTTAGAAAGGCACAAAATCAATTGTATAATTATAGAAACTTGCAAAGTCATGAATGAAACTTTGATTTAAAGAAGTATGATATAAAGATTTTTTGTAACATTTTTTTGTCTTTTGTTACAAGAAAACTTTTTTTTGTAACAAAAGTCTTTAAAAATATATGAAATCAGCATATAATTGTGTGTGGATGTGTCAATGCATTTTGCACAATGTTTTCAGTTTAAAAGTGTAGAGGAAAACATGCTCTACACTTTTCCTTTTTAAGAAATTAAAAGAATCTTTGTAAGAGTTGCGAGGTCCCCTTTGCACTATGTAAAATGGACAAAGAGGTTATTTGATAGAAAGTGAGAAAGGGAATGATAGACGTGAGAGGTCAACGATCATCTTTTATCAGGTGAAACATTATAGTGTTTCTTGCAGTAGGTAAGATTAAGGAAAATACCTTTATGTTTTAAGACATTACATAATTTTAAGTACGAAAATTGTACAAGCAGTATAAATAATTATTGATGATCTTCGTAAAAAGATGCGAGCGTGAAATAGCTAACGAAGTTACATGTTTTTCATGGGATTTTTGGTACGATGGTCGTTTATTAATAGGGGGAAAAGATGTTGAAATATAATAAATTAGCAATTGTAACTGCATTATCAATGACTTTACTAGCTGGTTGTTTTGGCCCAAAACCAGAAGAGGAGCTATATGTTGCGTTTGAAAATGCTGCCAAGCAAGAAAAAACAATGTTTGAAGATGCGAAAAAATTAGAGTCATTAGAGAAAGAGGGTCAAGTATTATATAATCAAATTGTCCAAGAAGGAAAAGATAATAATCAGGCTGTTAAGGATAAGCTTGATCAAGCGGTGAAAAATACAGCTGAACGAGAAAAAGTTCTTATTAAAGAAAAAGAGGCGTTAAATAAAGCGCAAGAAGAAGTGAAGTCAGCTGATAAGCATGTGAAGAAAATTGAAGATAATAAATTAAAAGAACAGGCTGATAAAGTAAAGAGTACTTATGAGAAACGACATGATTCATTCCAAAAGATGTACGATAGCTATAATAAATCTTTAAAGCAAGAAAAAGAATTATATACAATGCTACAAGATAAAGGTACAAAATTAAAAGATATTAGCGAGAAAGTAAAGGTAGTAAACCAAGCATATAAAGATATTGAGACAGAAAAAGATAAGTTTAATGAATATACGAAATCATATAATACAGAAAAAGTTGCATTCTATAAACAAGCTAATATTAAAATTAAGGAAGATAAAAAATAAAACAGTTTGGCCTAATATTAGGCCAAACTGTTTTATTTTTTTGTATAGGTACGGCTATACCATGGAACTGGTTCGCTTAATTTTTTTTCCTGTTTTAATGCTTCAGGACCAATATAATCTTGAAGTGTTTTTTTTGCTATTGTTAAAGATAAGGTTGTTTTCGGATTTCGATAGGAGGATTCAAGGTGACCAAGATGCGGTAGGGTGCGAAAATCATCTTTCGTAGGAGGGATATGGAAAAAATAATCACCTAAACGTATAAGAACATCGGATTGTTGTTGACTAAAACGTGGATTTCTAGAAAAATGTAATCCTTCTTTGATAGCCTTTTTTTCAGTAATTAAGCGTTCTAAAGCAGTCTTTTTTAACCAATATAAGTACTTAGGGTTAGTTGCAGCTTTAGCATGACGATTCACAACGAAAATAGATTGAGCTAGTCTATTAATAGAATGTTGATTATGCAATGGAGATTGTGGTTGTGAAGGTTTCATATTGACTCTCCTTTCAATTTTTCCTTATTATAGCATAAATAAAATGGGTTTTTATTATATGCAAAAAGTAATTGTATATATTTTCAATATTAAAGCAATATTGTTACAAAAAACAACTATTTTGTATAATAGTGATAGAATATGTTTCAGAAATTTGATAATGAAAGAGTGAGAAGTTTGAAAGAAATATTAAAATTACAATATGCCATTATAGATATTGGATCTAATACAATGCGTTTAGTTATTTATGAAAAGCAAAATGGAGGTTTTTATAAAGAAATTGAAAATACGAAAGTGGTTGCTCGGTTAAGAAATTATTTAATCGATGGTGTTTTGAATGAAGAAGGTAAAGAAGTATTGTTACAAACATTATTTCAATTTCAAGAAAGTACAAAATTCCATCAGTTGCATCATGTACTTTGTGTTGCAACGGCAACAATTAGACAGGCTGAGAATCAAGAGGAGATTAAAAAACTTGTTGAAGGACAAACAGACTTTACTCTTAGAGTATTATCAGAATATGAGGAAGCACGTTACGGCTATTTAGCAGTTATGAATTCTACTTCGTTTTCGGAAGGAATAACAGTAGATATTGGTGGCGGAAGTACGGAAGTTACATATATTAAAAATAGAGAGATTTTAGAGTACCATAGTTTTCCTTTTGGTGCGCTTTCTTTAAAACATCTATTTATTAAAGGTGATATTCCTACTAAAGATGAATTAGAGGAAATTCGAGAGTATTTAGAGTGTCAATTTCGAACGTTACCATGGTTAATTGATAAGAAATTGCCTCTTATTGCAATTGGTGGTAGTGCGAGAAACTTAGCGAAAATCCACCAAAATTTAACAAACTATCCTATAGCGGGAGTACATTTATACAAAATGAAAGAAGAAGATATTGAAAATGTAAAAGGTGCATTGGAAAAACAATCGTTTATCGAACTTCAGAAAATGGAAGGATTGGCAAAAGATCGAGCTGATACAATTATTCCAGCGGTTGAAGTATTTCATAAACTTGTAAATATTACAGAAGCAACGGCATTTGTATTAAGCAAAAAAGGATTAAGAGAAGGTGTTTTCTATGAAGAGTTGACGAAAGATTTTGGGATTTCATATTATCCGAATGTAGTTGAAGAAAGCTTACATTTGTTATCACACGAATATGAAATGGATATGGAATTTGTCATTCAACTTATTAAACATGGAAGATTGATTTGTAAACAACTCGAAGAATTGGGACTGATTTCTGTTTCAATAAAAGACTGGGAAGCATTCCATCAAGCAGCGAAAGTATTTAATATTGGAAAATATATAGACGAAGAAGCGAGTCGTTTACACACGTTTTATTTATTGGCAAATAAAACAATTGACGGCATGATGCATAAAGATCGAGTGAGGTTAGCGCTTATTGCATCTTATAAATCAAAAATGCTATTTAAACAACATTTATCTCCATTTGAAGGTTGGTTTGATAAAAGCGAACAAAAAAAAATCCGCCTATTAGGCGCTGTTTTACAATTTTCAGCTGCTTTAAATGTAAGACAAAGATCGCTTGTTGATACGATATCCATAACAGAAAATAAAGAAGGATTAACGTTTAGAATTTTATGTGAGCAATCGGCATTAGCAGAAAAAGTACAAGCTGAAAAACAAAAAAAGCAGCTAGAAAGAGTATTGAAAACAAATATTCACTTATCATTCGAATCAAAACGTTAAGTTGTACGGATGTCTTTACAGAAAATTAACACTTTGGAATGTTGTAATTTGATAAAATGAAAGTAACTAAATTATAGTGAAAAAGTTTCAAAGGGAAGTGTGAAGAGAATGGAATTGCTAAAGGGGAATTTAGTAAATTTAAATGATACAGCGTATTATAATAATCGTGAATTAAGCTGGCTAGCATTTAATGAACGTGTATTACAAGAAGCGCAAGATGAAAATAATCCACTATTAGAAAGACTAAAGTTTATTAGTATTTTTAGTTCGAATTTAGATGAATTTTTTATGGTGCGCGTAGCAGGTTTGAAAGATCAAGTAAGTGCGGGATTTAATCAGCCAGAAAATAAAGCAGGTTTAACACCAAAGAAACAGTTAAATAAGATTGCGATAAAATCGCATGAGTTAATGACTGTGCAGTATGAAACGTTTAAAAATTATGTATTGCCAGCGCTTGAACTAGAGGGGATTGAGCGTTTAACATTCCATGATTTGACGAAAGAGCAAAGGGAATTTATCGAGGAGTATTTTGATGAACAAATATTTCCGGTTTTAACCCCTGTATCTATTGATGCGTATCGTCCATTTCCAATGTTATTAAATAAAAGTTTGAATTTAGCTACTATTTTATATGATGAGCAACAGGCTGAGGAAGAAAATCGTACGAAGTTAGGAATTGTACAAGTGCCTTCATTACTGGAGCGTTTCATATTTTTACCGAGTGAAGGGCAAAAACATAAATTTATTTTATTAGAAGATGTAATTAGTGGTTTTACTCATAAACTATTCACAGGATATAACGTATCACCTGTTACTCGTTTCCGTATTACACGTAATGCGGATTTAACGATCCATGAAGAAGGTGCACGCGATTTATTAAAAGTAATTGAAAAAGAATTGAAAAAGCGTAAGTGGGGAGCTGCCGTTCGTTTAGAAGTTGGTAAAGAACACATTGATGAAAGAGTGTTAGCGTTATTGTATGATGTGTTAGAAGTAAAAGATGAAGATGTGTACATGATGGATGGACCGTTAGATTTAACATGTTTATTCTCCTTATATAAAAAATTAGCGCCTTTATATGAACATCTAGTATATCCGGCTCTTATTCCTCAACCTCCTCAAGATTTAGGTGATGAGGAAGATGTATTTGAAAAAGCGATAGAACATGATATTTTATTACACCATCCCTTTGAGTCGTTTCAGCCAGTCGTTGATTTTGTCCGTGATGCGGCAGATGACTCGAATGTACTTGCGATCAAACAAACATTATATCGTGTAAGTGGAGATTCTCCAATAATTCAGGCGCTGAAGGTAGCAGCTGAAAAAGGAAAACAAGTGACGGTATTGGTTGAGTTAAAGGCAAGGTTTGATGAAGAGAATAATGTTCATTGGGCTAAAGAATTGGAACAGGCCGGATGTCACGTTATTTACGGAGTAAGTCACTTGAAAACGCATAGTAAAATTACGTTAGTTGTAAGAAGAAGAAACGGAAAAATTGAAAGGTTTGTACATCTTGGAACCGGAAATTATAATGATGCAACAGCGAAGTTGTATACCGATTTTGGATATATTACATCGCGAAAAGACTTTGGTGTAGATGCAACAAATTTCTTTAATTATTTGAGTGGTTATACAAAAAAACCGCATTTTCATCATTTATCTGTTGCCCCGTTTGATATAAGAGAGCAGTTTATGGAGTTAATAGATGAGGAAATCCGTTATCATAGACAATATGGAAATGGATATATTATCGCTAAAATGAATTCGTTAACAGATAAACCATTAATAAAAAAAATGTATGAAGCATCACAAGCTGGGGTAAGGGTAGAGCTCATCGTTAGAGGGACATGTTGTTTAAGACCTGGGATTCCGAATGTAAGTGAAAATATTCGTGTAGTTAGTGTTGTTGGAAGATATTTAGAACATAGTCGTATTTATTATTTCCATCATAATGGAGATGAAAAAATATATTTATCTTCAGCTGATTTGATGACGCGAAATATGGAAAAACGAGTAGAAATATCCTTCCCAATTTTAGATATTGAAATGAAAGCGAGAATAAAGGCAATTTTACAGCTGGTTTTAGCTGATAATGTGAAAACACGTGAACAAAATAAAGATGGTGACTATTATTATATAATTAATAGTAGTATAGAAGAAATTGATAGCCAAGTGAATTTATTTAAGATGGCGTATCAAAATACAGACGCTGAATAGTGTGAAAAAAGTAAAAACCTCTTATTGAATTTAAGAGGTTTTTACTTTTTTTCTCTACTCATATATTCTCAAAATGGAAGGATGAGTAGAGAGAATAGTTTTTATTATAGGCGTGTGATGAGTTGGTTCGTTGAGAGAAAAACATTAGAAGAATGGTTGGTTTAAATTAATAATAGTATGGTTGTTGACAAGGCCCTCCGTAACAAGGAAAAGGTGCTGGTGGTGGGAAAGGCGGTGGATAAGGCGGATAAAACGGTCTAGGCCCGAAAGCTAATGCTCCACCGAGCAATCCTCCAGCAATTCCAGCTAGAAATGGAACACCGAAAAATGGAAAGAAGCGTGAGTCGCCTGCTGGGCCAAAAGGTGCTGAACGAACTGGGATCGGTTGATAATATGGATACATGAACAAACCTCCTTTACTGGACTCATTTTTATCATATGGTGGACCAAGCGTGGATGAGCGCGTACAAGGAAGGATATGTAAGGAAATAGGCGAATTGTTACGAATGTTGTAGGATGAAGAGTGTAATTTCAGGTTTTGACATAAAGCGGAATGGGACACGTGTTCTTCCAATACCTCGATTGACATAGAGAGTCAAACCTTGAATGTTATAGAAACCTTCAAGGTATTCTTTTGCAAGCGACGGGGTAATAATAGCACCTAAAAAAGGAATTTGTACTTGTCCGCCATGGCTATGACCAGAAAGTTGAAGATTGATTGGATATGTAGCGATTTGTGGCGCGATATCTGGTTCGTGAACGAGAACAATTGTATAAATATTTTGTTTTGCATGTTGTAAAGTTTCCGCTATTTTTGGTTTACCCAGTAGCATATCATCGAGTCCGAAAATAGAAATTTCACTATTATCCAGTAAACGAATTCGCTTTTCGCTATTTTGCAAAAGTTCAAATCCAGATTCGCGCATGATGTGATCATAGTATTCAGTTCCATATCCGCCATGGTCGTGGTTACCATAAATAGAAAATTTACCGAAGGGTGCCTGTATATTCTTTAAAATGGATGCAACAAAAGAAGCCTCGGTATATGTTTGGTAATCATCAATGAGATCACCAGTAAAAAGGACAATATCTGGCTTTTCAGCATTAATCTTGGAAACGATTTGAGATAAATGTTGGAGAGAGAAATAGTATCCTAGATGTAAATCGCTAAATTGAAGGATCTTCATACCATGAAAACCTTTTGGTATGAGCGGTGATTTAAGTGTGTGTTGCGTAAAAGAAAGCAAATAGGGCTCTATATATTTAGCATAATAATAGCCGATACTTGCGGTTATAAATGAATATAGACAAGTGCGTATTCCAGATTTTAAAAAATTTCTTCTTGTAATTTTCTTCATATACAGGTTACTCGAACCTCCCTTCAGTTTTTTTAAAAATATATTTTAAATACTAAAAAAGTAGTATAGATTACGAAAAAAATGAACGAAAAGAAACCTCTTTACGTTAAAATATCAGAAAAATTGAAAAATATAAAGATTTCTATCAAATAAAGTGATAAAATGAATGTGTATTCATTTTTTTTGGAGGGGATGTATGTGAAAGAGAAGGTAGTTATTATAACAGGTGGATCAAGTGGAATGGGAAAAGGGATGGCGATACGTTTTGCGAAAGAAGGGGCACGTGTTGTTATTACAGGGCGTACAAAAGAAAAGCTAGAAGAAGCAAAGTTAGAAATTGAACAGTTTCCAGGGCAAGTATTATCTGTACAAATGGATGTACGAAATACTGATGATATTCAAAAAATGATTGAACATATTGATGAGAAGTTTGGACGAATTGATATTTTAATAAATAATGCAGCTGGAAACTTTATTTGTCCAGCAGAGGACTTATCTGTGAATGGCTGGAATTCGGTAATTAATATTGTATTAAATGGCACATTTTATTGTAGTCAGGCTATTGGGAAATATTGGATTGAAAAAGGTATAAAAGGAAATATTATTAACATGGTGGCAACATATGCATGGGATGCAGGCCCAGGGGTTATCCATTCGGCAGCAGCTAAAGCTGGTGTATTAGCGATGACAAAAACTCTTGCTGTTGAGTGGGGACGTAAATATGGAATACGAGTTAACGCTATCGCACCAGGACCAATTGAACGTACAGGTGGTGCCGATAAATTATGGATTTCAGAAGAAATGGCTAAGCGTACATTGCAAAGTGTTCCACTTGGTAGAATGGGTACACCAGAAGAAATTGCGGGTCTAGCTTATTATTTATGTTCAGATGAAGCTGCATACATAAATGGAACTTGTATGACAATGGATGGTGGCCAGCATTTGCATCAATATCCATTTTAAAAGGGATGAACAAACGAATGATTTATTCATTTCTTTGTGGTAAAATATGACGAAATTGTGACACTTAAAAGAAATGTGTTTACAAGAGGGGATATATACGTTATATTTAAGACCTCTTTTTTCTTCATAGTAGAATTGCTAATTCCCCTTAGCATTTTACCCCTCTAATCCCTTCAGGAAAACTGAAGGGATTTTTTATTATTTTTCCGTAAATATCGTGTTATAATTTTTGAAAAGTAAAGGGAGGGAAGCACGTTGATAGATGCATTAGATGTAATGAGTAACTTGGATAAAGTCCTTCCTTATTATCAAGCTATTTTTAGTGCTGATGAGCATACAGTAATTGGATATGAAGTTGTAGGACGTATTCAAACAGAAGAGGGCATACAAAGTTTAGCATCTTTCTTCCATGATGATTCTATTCCGAGTGAGTTCCAACTTGAAGCGGATAACATCATCGTAGAAAAAGCGTTAAATAGGTATTTAGAAACGGATCAAAAATTATTATTATTTATACATCGGAATGCTAATGTATTAATGAATGATGAAGATGAAAGTTTACTTCAACTTTTGCTGATGTATGAAGAACAAGGTTTGAACTTACAACGCATTGTTCTGGAAATAACAGAACATGAATGTAAAGAAGATATAGAACAATTTAATCATTTACTCATGTATTATCGTACATATGGTATTCAAATTTCGATTAATAAAGTCGGAACGGGTACAAGTAATTTAGAGCGTATTAGCGTATTAGCACCGGATATTTTAAAAGTAGATTTAACAAATTTAAGGCAAACTGCACTTTTACAATCTTATCAAGATATTTTATATTCCTTATCTTTACTTGCTAGAAGAATTGGTGCGACATTGTTATATGAAGAAATTGATGCTTTTTATCAACTACAATATGCTTGGAAAAACGGTGGTAGATATTATCAAGGTAATTATTTGAAAGAATGTTTACCTGATTTTATTGAAACGAATGTTTTAAAAGAGCGACTTGGTAATGAATGTCATCAATTTATTCTGCATGAGAAGAAGAAGTTGCAAAAAATTTATAATTTAACAGAGATGTTACGTGATCGAATTGGTGATGTTCTGTCAAAACAAAAAAAGAATGAAGATATAAATGATTGGTTATTACAATTTAGCCAAAGCATATCACAATATAGTTTTCGGATATTTATTTGTAATGAAGATGGTTTTCAACAATCGGGTAATGTTATGAAAAAAGATGGTGGATGGATCATTATGCCAGAGTATTATATGAAGAACTGGAGCTGGCGCCCGTATTTTCTAGAAAATATAATGAAAATGCGTTTTGAGAATAAGGCAAGACTTTCAGATTTATATGCTGATATCGAAACTGGTGAAATGGTACGAACATTTTCATTCCCTATTGATGATGAAAACTTTTTATTTATAGATTTAT
Organism: Bacillus sp. RC252; assembly: GCF_044909215.1. Classification (NCBI taxonomy): domain Bacteria; kingdom Bacillati; phylum Bacillota; class Bacilli; order Caryophanales; family Bacillaceae; genus Bacillus; species Bacillus sp. RC252. Next base: position 90,866 of record NZ_JBIYDV010000006.1, read on the forward strand.
CGTACGAATATTTATATGAAGAAGATGTTTTATTTTAATGCACGAAGAGATTCGTGTATTTTTTTGTTTGTTTTTATCATAAATTGGTAATAGTGAAAATGATGATGAAAATGCTGTCTATAGTTGTAAAGATTTTACGAACGAAATCATCCCTTTCTTTGCATAATCATTGTTACAATGAATACTACAAAGACAAGCTCTTTTAAAAGGAAGGTGAAAAAATGAAGAAATATGGAATATGGTTTGTTCTATTTATATGTGTTGCCTTTCTAGTTGGCTATAGTGTCACAACTGTTTTAGGAAAAGAAGAAGTGAAAGTGGATCGGAAAGAAGTGTTTACAACGATACAAAAAGGTTATGAGACGCAATTTTCAATCCGCGGGAAGCAAATACCTATGAATAAGATGATAGAGACGTTATCACCATATTTTACAAATAATTTCCTTCAAGTTTTTACAGATGAAAACAGTAGAAATGAAAAACAAAGTGGTGAATATTTACTTCCAGCAAAAGAAGCTCCGTTTTCTTTTAATTCAGAAACAAAAATGTCTTATGATGAAGAACATAAAAATTTATATGTCTATGAGCGGACAAAGAGTGGACAATATCAAATTGTGACATTGCAAAAGGATAATGGAAAATGGAAATTAGCAGGGTATCATGAAAGTCAGGAACTGTTGACTGAAATAAAAAGGTTACAACAATTATGAGAATAGGAATAGGTGTCGCCTATTCCTATTCTATACCGAGTAGCTGTTGTAATTTTTCAATTTGAAAACCTGCCACAACTTCTTCGTCAATTACAACTGTTGGAGTTGAATAGGATTCATAGTCATATAAAAGACGATTGCGTGCAGCAGCGTCTTTTTTTATGTCAAATTCTTCATATACAACGTTATTATGTTTTAAAAATTCTTTTACAATGGTACAAGGCGGACAATCAGGTTGTGTATAAACCTCAATTTTTTTCATTGTAATTCCTCCCTTTTTCTGTTGTTTATTATATTCTGCCAGTATAAAAAGCGCAATAAAGAAGTAAAAAGATGCTCTTTCATCTTTTTACTTCTTATTTCGACAAATTTTAGTTGAGTTTCTTGCCAAGAACCTTTATCCTAGATTGTGGAACGTTTTTTCTGTTATGACGGATAGAATGAGTATAGCTGTAAAACCTATTGGTAGGAAGATCAGAGAAAGGAGAGATTTCATGTCTCTACTCCAAGGAATTTTAACTCGACTTGTTAGTCTACAAGAACAAGCTGAAAGCGGTGAAGTAGCACAACGCTATTTTGAAGTGAACGGTGAGCGCAAATGTAGCGTGAAATTTTTCGATAAAAGTGAAATGTATGAGTTAGAAGTGTATCAACAAGGTGAAAAACCTCAAGTGTATCAATTCGATAACATCGATATGGTTGCAATTGAGATTTACGATATCATTTCTTGATACATATAAAAAAGGTACTGCCAAATGGCGGTACCTTTTTTAGTTATATTAATTAATGGGCTATATAGGTAGTAGAAGTTGTAATTTAAGTCGCGATTAAATAAAAGAGTTTTTACAAATGTATATGTATAGGAATTTTTTATTTTTCCTACAATGATAGTAAATATTAATAGGAGGTGCAAAGGATGGAACGCTTACCGATTGTTATTTGTCCTAATTGTCACAGTCATGCTGAAATTAATCACGTATTAACCGCCCAGTCTAATCAAAATGTAATTTATACATGTAGGTTTTGTAATTATGTAATTCGAAATATTGAAACGAATAAAGGGTAGTAAGTTATAATTTTTGTTTTTGTCCCATACAATGAGAATACGAAAAGTCTGTCTAATTGAAAGGACGTGACTATGTGGACGGTGAGTATACATTTTATAATGTTTCAGAGAGACATTTGAATTTTGATATGGTATTTAACCGTATTTGTAGTTTCATTGAAAAGGATCCGCGAAATTTATATCGATTATCTATTGGGACAGACTCACAAGCGCATCAAAAGGATACGAGGTTTATTACGGCGATACATATTCATCGTGTTGGAAAAGGAGCATGGGGATGTTTGCATCATAAATCAGTGAAAAATAAGCCAGCAACGTTGCGAGAGAAAATATATTTAGAAACACAGTTTAGTCAAGAAATCGCCTATCTATTTACTCCCAATCATATACAAGCGATATGGGATTTATTGCACCCATACGCTCAAGATGGAGCAGGATTCATAATGGAAATTCATTTAGATATCGGGAATGATGGTTTAACAAAAGAATTTATTTTAGATATGACGATGAAAATTCAAGCAATGGGATTAACAGCAAAAATTAAACCAGATGCTTATGCGGCATTTAGTTACGCAAACAGATATACAAAATAATGTGAAATGATGTCTATATATTCGCAGTCGTTAAGTATTTCTAACAAAAACTGAATATTACATCTGTTAAATAGACTGAAAAATTTATATAATGAGAGTGATGATGCGAGTGCAAGGAGAGGAGCATATGGAAAAGGAATTTGTTTTAACAAGAGAAGAAGAAAATTTATTGTTGGATATTCTGTTTCAGCAAAATTACGCGAGCGAAATTTTAGCGGTGGAGCTTACAGACATTGAGAATGGTTTAAAACAGACAGATGTGACGCAATATAAAAAAATTACAAGATTGTTTTACCGATTAAAAAATAAAGGGTATTAAGCACTACCGGAATGGTAGTCTTTTTTTTATGTTATATGCTAAAATAGTTATGTATTTTTATTTTTATTAGAAGAATGTCAGGACAAAATAATAATATGAAAACGCTATCATAAAATGTGAATAGGATCGGAGAATATTAGCAGGAAAAAGGAAAAATGGGGGATGTAACATGATTAGTATTCCGAAAGACGAGTTTCAACAAATTCTTGTGAAGGATTTAATGATTTCATCAGATAAAGTAGCACATGTACAAATAGGGAATGGTCTAGAACATGCTTTACTCGTTCTTGTGAAATCTGGATATTCGGCGATTCCTGTTTTAGACCCTATGTATAAATTACATGGGTTAATTAGTACTGCTATGATTTTAGATGGTATTTTAGGATTAGAGCGCATTGAGTTTGAAAGACTTGAGAATATGAAAGTGGAACAAGTGATGAAGGAAGAGATTCCAGTTCTTATGTTAGAAGATTCTTTTGCAAAAGCTTTAGAAATGACAATTGATCATCCTTTTATTTGCGCTGTCAATGAAGAAGGTTACTTCGAGGGTATTTTAACACGGCGGGCTATTTTAAAATTGTTGAATAAAAAAGTGAGACAGCATAATCGATAACGTAGGGAAAGTGACTTCACAGAAAAGGCGAAGTCACTTTTTTTCGTGCATATCAGTTGTGTATGTATTATATTTAAAAAGACATAAAGCATAAGAAAAGTTTGAACTAACAAACCGTTCTAATGTATAAAAGTATGCAATTAAATTAAGGATGAAATACTTATTAAAATTAGGTGTATGGAAGCTAAGGAAAGAGGGAGAAAGTTGCAAATTGATGATTTTCAAATGATGGTTGTGTTAGCTCAGGAATCAAATATGAGAAAAGCGGCGGAACGTTTATTTGTTTCCCAACCTGCGCTTAGTCAACGATTACAATCTATGGAGAAACAATGGGGAATGAAATTTTTTATTCGTTCACAAAAAGGATTAACAATTACACCTGAAGGGGAAAAAGTTGCAAATTATGCAAAAGAAATGTTACAACGGGAAGAGGGTATTAAAAGTGAACTGGCTCTTTTTAGAACCGAAACATACGGTACGTTAAAAATAGCTGTTGCATCAGTCATTGGGCAATATTGGCTTCCACCTGTTTTGAAAAAATTTGTGCATAAGTATCCTTCTGTGAAGATATCTCTGTTTACTGGCTGGAGTAGTGAAGTGCAAAAGCAATTTTATGAAGGAGACGTTCATGTTGCTATACTGAGAGGATCACAAGAATACAAAGGGCAGAAACAACAATTATTTGAAGATGAATTATATTTAGTTGATAAAGAAATAAAAGATATTTCGATGTTAAAAGAGACAAATAGACCATTTATTCAATTTAAAAGTGATTCGACCTACTATGGACAAATACAAAATTGGTGGTATGGATTATTTTCAAATCCACCTAAGCGAACGATTGTAGTTGACCAAATTGAAACGTGCAAACAGCTTGTTTTAAATGGAATAGGTTATGCTCTTTTACCTTCGACTGTTTTAAAAGAAGTGCAGGAAAATATGTATAAAACACCTGTTCAATTAACGAGAGAAACATGGTTATTGACGAGTGACTCGGCAAGGCAGTTGAAGCAAGTACAAGCATTTTTAGAAATTATAGAAGAAATTCAAATGGGAAAATAAGATTATTGTCTTGCTACTCGCTCTATCGTTTGGTAGAGTAACATTATAAATGGATTTAGGAGGCAACAAGAATGAAAATGATGGACGCTAACGAAATTATTTCGTTTATTCAAAACAGTGAAAAGAAAACTCCTGTAAAGGTATACATAAAAGGGGATTTAAAAGAGGTAACATTCCCTGAAACAGTACAAGCATTTGTAAATAAAAAATCTGGTGTATTATTCGGAGAATGGTCTGAAATTAAGACAATTCTTGATGAAAATAGCAAGCACATTGTTGACTATGTAGTTGAGAATGACCGTCGTAATTCTGCAATTCCAATGCTTGATTTAAAAGGTATTAAAGCTCGTATTGAGCCAGGCGCGATTATTCGTGACCATGTAGAAATTGGTGACAACGCTGTTATCATGATGAATGCAACAATTAACATCGGTGCTGTAATTGGTGAAGGTACTATGATCGACATGAACGCAGTGCTTGGTGGACGTGCAACAGTTGGTAAGAACTGTCACGTAGGTGCAGGTGCTGTACTTGCCGGTGTTATTGAGCCACCTTCTGCAAAACCAGTTATCGTTGAAGATGATGTTGTAATTGGTGCAAATGTAGTTGTTCTAGAAGGCGTTACAGTAGGTAAAGGTGCAGTTGTAGCAGCAGGAGCTGTTGTAACAGAAGATGTGCCTCCATATACAGTTGTTGCGGGAACTCCGGCACGTGTAATTAAAGAAATTGATGAGAAGACAAAAGCAAAAACTGAAATTAAACAAGAGCTTCGTCAATTAAACCCAGAGAAATAAAAAATAAAAAGCGTAAGAGCATGAATGTGCTCTTACGCTTTTTATAGATAGAGGTGCAAAAATGACAGTAAGCAAATTTGTCCAAGTTCGTAGAGATTTACATAAAATTCCGGAGATTGGATTTAAAGAGTGGAAAACACAACAGTATATTTTAGATTATATAGGAACGCTTCCTAATGAATATTTGGAAGTGAAAACATGGAAAACAGGTGTAATTGTTAAAGTAAATGGAAAAAATCCAGAAAAAATAATAGGTTATCGTGCAGATATAGACGGTCTACCAATTACAGAGGAAACTGGATATGAATTCTCTTCTGTCCATGAAGGAATGATGCATGCATGTGGACATGATTTGCATGCAACAATCGGTTTAGGACTTCTAACAGCGGCTGTAAGCGAAAGAATAGATGATGATCTTGTGTTTATATTCCAACCAGCTGAAGAAGGTCCAGGTGGTGCACTTCCTATGTTAGAAAGCGATGAGTTAAAAGAATGGAAGCCTAATATGATTCTTGGACTTCATATTGCGCCTGAATACTCTGTGGGAACAATCGCGACAAAAGAAGGTTTATTATTTGCGAATACATCAGAGCTATACGTTGATTTAAAAGGAAAAGGTGGACATGCTGCATATCCGCATACAGCAAATGATATGATTGTTGCAGCGAGTCATCTCGTTACACAACTTCAATCAGTTATTAGTCGTAATGTGAACCCTCTTGACAGTGCGGTAATTACAATTGGGAAAATTACAGGTGGTACAGTTCAAAACATTATCGCAGAAAAGTCTCGTTTAGAAGGAACAATTCGAACGCTATCAGTGGAATCAATGAAACGTGTTAAAAGCCGAATTGAGGCAATTGTTGCGGGAATAGAAGCTTCTTTTCAATGTGAAGCTGTTATTGACTACGGAGCGATGTATCATCAAGTGTATAACCATGAGGAGCTAACGAGAGAGTTTATGCAATTTACACGTGAACAAACGAATATGGACGTAATTACGTGTACGGAGGCAATGACAGGTGAAGACTTTGGTTATATGCTTCGAGAGATACCTGGATTTATGTTTTGGCTTGGAGTAAATTCAGAATATGGTTTACATCATGCGAAATTAAAACCAGACGAAGAGGTTATTGAGAAAGCAATTGTATTTTTAAATCAATATGTGAAGTGGAAGGGAAATAGAAAGTGAACTTACTCGCTAATTGTGCAATAGTTTAGAGTGGGGACTTCTTAGTTCAGAGACGAAAACATCTTTCGTATTCGTTAGTGTTAGACATCTTCATACAAATGAGTAAAGTTAAATTTGACGTCTTAATAATGAGCAGGGGGGTTTTTAGCCACTGCTCATTATTAATTATTGCTAATAGGGAAGATAATTATTTAACTACCCTATATATGTTTACTTTTAGTATGAAAAGTGTGTAAAATCAATGTGATACATAGAAAAAAGGGTGGGGAATTACGTGCAAATTAGCAGTGCGATTTTATGTTTCGTCTTATATGCATATGTTATTATTGCGGCGGTTTATTTTGGGATAAGTTTTTACGCCTATCGTTTAGCAAATAATAGTGAATATGAAGAAACATACAAATGGGTGAAAAGATATTTGTCACCTGTACTAGAAATTATGAATGGATTTGTTCTTTTTTTATTTATTGGATTAATTGCTTTCTCAACGAGTTTAGTAGGTAATAAGACTACGTTATTTGTACTAGGTATCATTATTTTTATGCTATTAGGAATTCGGATTGGTAATACGGTGTTTTGGAACGAAAGGAAAATAGATGGTTGGACAGGGATGTTTATTCCATGTATGTTAGCTGCAATTGTGACGAATATAGAACATGAATATTATCAATTACATTTTTGGCTTATCATTGTTTTAACAATCCTCTCTGTTTTGTATATAAGTACTGTCGTGCTAACATACATCGCAAATGAAAAAGGAGATGCAAAAGGTGCGCACTTCTTTAGAGGGCGTGCATTATTATGGAGTGTGCCGACGATGGCAGTTATAGGAATTATTGCGATATTAGTAAATGGATATCAATTTACTAATTGGCAATTGTTTTTAGAAACTTGGTGGATCTTTATTGTTTCGCTTGTAGCTTTTTTAGGCGCAACACATTATTTATTCCATCAACATCATTACATATTGGCACTGTTATTCGCATTTACACAACTTTTATTTGCTTTTTTCGGACAAGAAACGCTATTGTTCGTTTTTGAAACATTTAGTTCATTTGGAAATATATTTGTATTTGGTATGTTAATTTTCGGTATCGCGTTTTACTTACAACAGTATTTTTATATGCAAAAACAAAAATAAGAAGTATATACAGGTTTTTGTAGCGAATTTAAAGTATGTTACAATAAAAGTACATAGTATTTGATGTTATTGGAGGAATTCCTGTGGGCGAAAAAGAGAAAGAATTTGCTGTTATTGGGCTTGGCCGTTTTGGTGGAAGTATTTGCCGTGAATTAGCTCAATTAGGTATGGAAGTAATGGCAATTGACTCAGATGAGGATAAAATTAATGAGTTTGCAAATATAGCTTCGCATGCTGTAATTGCAGATTCAACAGATGAGATGGTATTAAAAAGTCTTGGTATTCGTAATTTTGATCATGTAGTCGTTGCTATTGGAGATAATTTGAATTCAAGTATTTTAACAACGTTAATTTTGAAAGAATTAGGTGTGAAAAATATTACTGTAAAAGCTCAAAATGACTATCATGAAAAAGTGTTAAGTAAAATAGGGGCAGATCATATTGTGCATCCAGAACGAGATATGGGAAAAAGGATTGCTAATAATATCGCATCAAGTAATGTGTTAGATTACCTAGAGCTTTCAGATGAGCATAGTATTGTAGAGATTATCGCAAATAAAAAAATTGATGGGCACTCTTTAATTGAATTAGATATTCGTGCGAAGTTTGGTTTGAACATTGTAGCAATTAAACGTGGAAAAGAAGTTATCGTATCTCCTCGAGCTACAGAAAATGTTCAGGCGGGAGATATATTAATTGTAATTGGTCATGACGATGAAGTAGATCGTTTTAAGCATTTTTTAAGATAAGAGAAAAGGACAATGCCGAGGAGGCATTGTCCTTTTTCTTATATTTCCATAATGATTGGTAAAATCATTGGACGACGTTTCGTTTTTTCGTATAGGAATGGTGCTAATGTGTCTGTAATCTCATTTTTAATTTCAGACCATTGTGTTGTTTTTCGCTCCATTACTTTTTCTAAATGTGTTGTAATTAATGTTTGAGCATCGTTGATTAAATCGCTGCTTTCACGCATATAAACGAAACCACGCGAGATGATATCAGGTCCTGCTGCAACTTTAAATTCTTTCATATCAATGCTTACAACTACAATAACAAGTCCTTCTTCAGAAAGAATGCGACGATCACGTAATACGATATTACCTATATCTCCAATACCATTTCCATCGATATAGACAGAGCCAGATGGGATTTTCCCAGCTACACTTGCTTCATCAGAACGTAAAGCAAGAACATCTCCATTATCCATAATGAAACAATTTTCTTCTGGAATACCACAATCATTCGCTAATTTCATATGCATACGTTGCATACGATATTCACCATGAATTGGCATGAAATATTTCGGCTTAATAAGACGTAGCATTAACTTTTGTTCTTCTTGTCCACCGTGTCCACTCGTATGAATATTTGAGAGTTTACCATGGATTACATCAGCACCAGCGCGGTACAACATGTTAATTGTACGACTTACACTAATTGTATTGCCTGGGATTGGTGAAGAAGAGAAAACAACTGTATCGCCAGGGATAATTTGAATTTGACGATGTGTACCATTGGCAATACGTGAAAGTGCTGCCATCGGCTCCCCTTGACTACCTGTACATAACATAACAACTTTATTAGCTGGTAGGCGGTTTAGCTGAGCTGTGTCTATGAATGTATCCTTTGGACACCGGATATAACCAAGGTTTTGTCCGATTTCAATAGCCGCTTCCATACTTCGACCGAATACAGCTACTTTACGATTGTTTTCAACAGCAGCCTCAACAACTTGTTGTAAGCGATGGATATTCGATGCAAAGGTTGCGAATATAATACGACCGTCTACTTTGCGGAATATATCTTGAATACTATCACCAACGCGGCGCTCAGACATCGTAAAGTTTGGTACTTCACTGTTTGTACTATCAGATAAGAGACAAAGTACACCGTCTTTTCCGATTTCGGCCATTTTTGTTAAATCTGCTGGCTCACCTACTGGTGTGAAATCAAATTTGAAATCACCTGTATGAACGACTTGTCCTTGAGGTGTTTTCACAACAACTCCGTATGAATCCGGAATACTGTGAGTTGTACGGAAGAAGGAAACAGATGTCTTTTTAAATTTAATAACATCATCTTCTTGAACTTCATAAAGTTTTGCTTTACGAAGTAATCCGTGCTCTTCTAATTTGTTTTTTATTAGGGCAATTGCTAATTTTCCGCCGTAAATTGGAATGTTTACTTGACGTAATAGATAGGGAATTCCACCGATATGATCTTCGTGACCATGTGTAATGAATAACCCTTTAATTTTATCTTCGTTTCGCACAAAATAAGTGTAATCTGGTATTACATAATCGATCCCTAGGAGTTCGTCTTCTGGAAATTTAATTCCAGCATCAATTATAATAATTTCATCTTGAAATTGAACAGCATATGTATTTTTACCGATTTCACCAAGACCACCGAGGGCAAAAACGGCAGCTTGATCATTTTTTAGGAATTTCATATGACTATACGATCTCCGCTAATATTAAATCAGCGTTTTGTTTTTCATATTCAAGATGAGCACCAGTAACAGACTGAACGAACTCGATATTATATGCGAACTTATTTAATTTTTTACGAACATCCTTTTGAGACGTAGCCTCTAAATATAAAACTTTTGTATTTTCACGTACTGGGACCTCAGTTAATTTTTCTTGATAAAATACTTTAAAAATCATTGGGAAAACCTCTCCTTGTCTATGTTTTGCATTATCTGTTACTTATTATAAAGCAAACAGTCATGATTTTCATGTTTTTTCGAATGAGAATGAAGAAAAAGCCCGAAATGGGCACAATTTAAGCGATTGTCTTCTTACGGACTAAATCGTTTAAATAACGCTTGAGCTTTTTCTTCAGCTTCTTCAGCATGATTACTCCTTCCTTTCCTTATTTTAAACATGCATATTACTAATGATAACTCCGTCTCTCATACAAGAAAGAAGATTAGAAGTGAATAGTGAATCTTGTTCTTTTTAGTATAGTGTAAGTTATCTTGTAGTAACGATTAGTAGCCGTTAGTTATAGATATAGTATGAGGAAGAATAGAAAAGAAAATTCATCCGAACAAGTATCCACATTTTTTCACTAATAGTATATGCACATTTCATAAATAAGGTCAGAAAGTGAACGCTTTCTTCACAGATGTTTAATATGTTATACTTTTTTTTGAAATTTGAAAAGTGATAATCAAAATAGGAATATAGAGTGCCAGAAAGGATTTTGACAAATGAATGATAAAATTGTCTTTTTTGATATTGATGGAACATTATTAGATCATGATAAGAAAATTCCGCAATCTACAAGAGATGCAGTAAGAGATTTACAAGAAAAAGGTGTGCATGTAGCGATTGCGACAGGGCGTGCGCCATTTATGTTTGAAGATATTCGTGAGGAACTCAATATACATAATTATGTTAGTTTTAACGGGCAGTATGTTGTATTTGAGGATGAGGTATTATTTAATAATCCATTACATCCGGATGCTCTACATAAGTTTACTCAGTTTGCAAAACAAGAAGGATATCCACTTGTATATCTTGACCATCAAGAAATGAGAGCGTCAGTGGAATATCATGATTATGTAAAAGAAGGTTTTGGAAGCTTACAATTCGAGCATCCGGCATATGAACCTGATTTTTATGAGAAACGCGATATTTATCAAACACTTCTTTTTTGTGAAGTAAACGAAGAAGAAAAGTTTATTCATCATTATCCAGATTTTCATTTTATACGCTGGCATGCATATTCAATGGATATTATTCCTAATGGTGGTTCTAAGGCAAAAGGGATTGAGAAGTTTATTGAGAAAATAGGATTTAATCGTGAACAAGTATATGCATTTGGGGACGGATTAAATGATTTAGAAATGATTGAAGCAGTAGGAACGGGCATTGTGATGGGGAATGGTCATGAGGATTTGAAAAAACTTGCTAATTATGTGACAAAAGATGTTAATGAAGACGGTATTTATCACGGATTAAAGTGGGCTGGCTTGTTATAAGTAAGTGTGGAACCCATTTCATATAATGAAAAGGCGGAAGGTTAACTTCCGCCTTTTTACTATTATCGCTCGAGAGGTTTTGAATCATCGGGAGCCACAAATGGATTGTCTTTATTAATATGGTCATAGAACATAACACCGTTTAAATGGTCGATTTCATGTTGGAATACAATTGCTGGTAAACCTTTTAATCGCAGTTTTACGTCTTCACCGTTAATCGTTGTTGCCTTTACTGTAATTCTCGTGTAACGAGGGACATAACCAGGTACTTCACGGTCTACAGATAGACAGCCTTCGCCATTTTGTAAATATGTACGTTCAACAGAATGACTAATGATTTTTGGGTTAAATAATGCGTAGCTATATAACGTATCGTTCGTATCAGTTACATGAACCGCAATCATTTTCTTTGAAATACCGATTTGCGGAGCCGCTAATCCGATTCCGGGGCGTAAATTATATTTTTCAGCCATTTCAGGGTCCTGGCTATTTATTACAAATTCAATCATTTCTTTAAGAGTATTTGTATCTTCCTCACTAGCAGGTAAGGAGACCTCTTCTGCGACGTTGCGCAAAATAGGATTTCCTTCACGAATTACCTCATTCATTGTAAGCATATGTAATCTCTCCTTTCTCCTTTAGTCTACCAAAGGAGATAAAAAAAGTCATCGGCAAGTAAGGAAGAGCTACTTGGAAACAAATCTTCTACAGATAAGTTATGTAATAAAAAGAAAAGACGGCAAAGCCGTCTGTTTCTTTCCATAGTTGTTTCATTTTACATTAATTAGCGAATGCAAGCAGCACCAACGATAATTAAAAGGATAAACAACACAACGATTAAGGCGAAGCCGCTTCCAGATCCGCCACAAGAACCGCCATAACCGTAGGAAGGATATGAACAAGTTGTTGGATAGCAATATGAGTATCCGTACATGAGATGACCTCCTTTATCATTTCCCGCTAATACTGCGGTTACTATAATGTATGGAGGAATGATCAGAAATGTATAGGTAATTACCTATAAAAGGAAGAAGTGTTTGTATAATTTTCTTGAGAAGAGAGAAAAACTAAGGAGAATTAAATCGTTTACATATTATTCTAAGAGAAAAAATAAGTTAAAAAGGGAATAATATAACAGCAGGTTATTGCTTACTAATACAGATGTGAAAAATAAAAACACGTTTGTGTAGAGGAAACCGGCATATTATTTATAAAAAAACGTATTCAAAGTAATTGACATCGTAATTAGAATAGTTGTAAACTAAAAAACGTGATCAAGATTGTATTAATATGTTTTTGAAAAAACATTAGTACAGATTGTTAGTTACACAAAATTATTCTCAACCGACAAACAAATTTGTTGGTTTACATTGTTGCGCTTTCAGTCTAGCTAATAGATAGTGAAAGCGTTTCAGAATATGGTTCAAGAGAGGAAGAGGTGAACGGAATGGGTACTAAAACAAAAAAGACCCTATTTAATGTTGATGAGCAAATGAAAGCTATCGCAGCTCAATTTGAAACATTACAAATTTTAAATGAAAAAGGCGAAGTTGTGAATGAAGCAGCTATGCCTGAATTATCTGATGATCAATTAAAAGAATTAATGCGCCGTATGGTGTATACTCGCGTACTAGATCAACGTTCTATTTCTTTAAACCGTCAAGGACGTTTAGGTTTCTACGCACCAACTGCTGGACAAGAGGCTTCTCAATTAGCAAGTCATTTCGCACTTGAAGCAGAAGATTTCATCTTACCAGGATATCGTGACGTTCCACAATTAGTGTGGCACGGTCTACCATTATACCAAGCATTCTTATTCTCTCGTGGACATTTCATGGGTAACCAAATGCCTGAGAATGTAAATGCACTTGCTCCACAAATCATTATCGGTGCGCAAATCATCCAAACTGCTGGTGTTGCGTTAGGTATGAAATTACGTGGTAAAAAATCTGTTGCAATTACTTACACTGGTGACGGTGGTGCTTCACAAGGTGACTTCTACGAAGGTATGAACTTTGCGGGTGCATTCAAAGCTCCAGCAATCTTCGTTGTACAAAACAACCGTTATGCAATCTCTACTCCAGTAGAAAAGCAATCTGCAGCTAAAACTGTAGCACAAAAAGCAGTAGCAGCAGGTATTTACGGAATTCAAGTAGACGGTATGGATCCATTAGCTGTATACGCAGCAACTGCTTTCGCTCGTGAGCGCGCAGTAAATGGCGAAGGTCCTACTTTAATCGAGACTTTAACATTCCGTTATGGTCCACATACAATGGCTGGTGATGACCCAACTCGTTACCGTACAAAAGATATCGAAAACGAATGGGAACAAAAAGATCCAATCGTACGCTTCCGTGCATTCTTAGAAAACAAAGGCCTATGGTCTCAAGAAGTTGAAGAGAAAGTTATCGAAGAAGCAAAAGAAGATATCAAACAAGCAATTGCTAAGGCTGACCAAGCTCCAAAACAAAAAGTTACTGATTTAATGGAAATCATGTACGAAAAAATGCCTTACAACTTAGCTGAACAATATGAAATTTACAAAGAAAAGGAGTCGAAGTAAGCCATGGCTCAAATGACAATGATTCAAGCAATCACTGATGCTTTACGCGTTGAAATGAAAAATGATCCTAACGTACTTGTGTTTGGTGAAGACGTTGGTGTAAACGGCGGAGTATTCCGTGCTACTGAAGGTTTACAAGCTGAATTCGGTGAAGATCGTGTAATGGATACTCCACTTGCAGAGTCTGGTATTGGTGGACTTGCAGTTGGACTTGCACTTGAAGGCTTCCGTCCAGTTCCAGAAATCCAATTCTTCGGTTTCATTTATGAAGTAATGGATTCAGTTTCTGGTCAATTAGCTCGTATGCGTTACCGTTCTGGTGGACGTTGGACTGCTCCAGTAACAATTCGTTCTCCATTCGGTGGTGGTGTTCATACTCCTGAACTACATGCTGATAGCTTAGAAGGATTAGTGGCACAACAACCTGGTCTAAAAGTTGTTATTCCATCTACTCCATACGATGCAAAAGGTCTTTTAATCTCTGCGATTCGTGACAACGATCCAGTTATCTACTTAGAGCATATGAAATTGTACCGTTCATTCCGTCAAGATGTACCAGAAGGTGATTACACAATTGATTTAGGCAAAGCTGACATCAAACGTGAAGGTACAGATGTATCTGTTATCGCTTATGGTGCTATGGTTCATGCTGCATTAAAAGCTGCTGAAGAACTTGAAAAAGAAGGTATCTCTTTAGAGGTTGTTGACTTACGTACAGTTCAACCATTAGATATCGAAACAATCATCGCTTCTGTTGAAAAAACAGGCCGCGTAGTTGTAGTTCAAGAAGCTCAAAAACAAGCCGGTATTGCAGCTAACGTTGTAGCGGAAATTAACGACCGTGCAATCTTAAACTTAGAAGCTCCAGTTGTACGTGTTGCAGCTGCTGATACAGTATTCCCATTCTCTCAAGCTGAGAGCGTATGGTTACCAAACCATAAAGATATTGTTGAAGCTGTTAACAAAGTAATGAACTTCTAATTTTTAGTTTTTCATGTGCAAAAGAAATCAGCACATGCTGGTTTCTTTTGTACATATTCCATAATAATGAAATGAATCAGGGGGCTGAATTCCGTGGCATTTGAATTTAAACTACCAGATATCGGTGAAGGTATCCACGAAGGTGAAATCGTAAAATGGTTTATTAAACCAGGCGATGAAGTAAATGAAGACGATGTACTTCTTGAAGTACAAAATGATAAAGCAGTAGTAGAAATCCCTTCTCCTGTTAAAGGTAAAGTACTTGAAGTACTTGTAGAAGAAGGAACAGTTGCAATTGTAGGAGATACATTAATTAAATTTGATGCTCCTGGATACGAAAACCTTAAATTTAAAGGTGACGATCATGATGAAGCTCCAAAAGCTGAAGAAGCAGCAGTAGAAGCTCCAGCAGCGGAAACTACTCCAGCAGCAACTGCAGAAGTAGTAAATGAGCGTGTAATCGCTATGCCATCTGTTCGTAAATATGCTCGTGAAAAAGGTGTAGATATTCATAAAGTAGCTGGTTCTGGTAAGAACGGCCGTGTTGTGAAAACTGACATCGAGGCATTTGCAAATGGTGGACAAACTGTAGCAGCAACTGAGGCTCCAGCAGCAGTAGAAGCTACTCCAGCAGCAGCGAAAGAAGAAGCACCAAAAGCACAACCAATCCCAGCTGGTGAATATCCAGAAACTCGTGAGAAAATGAGTGGTATCCGTAAAGCGATTGCGAAAGCAATGGTTAACTCTAAGCATACAGCTCCTCACGTAACATTAATGGATGAAGTAGATGTAACAGAACTTGTTGCTCACCGTAAGAAGTTCAAAGCTGTTGCAGCTGACAAAGGTATTAAATTAACTTACCTTCCATACGTTGTAAAAGCTTTAACATCTGCATTACGTGAATTCCCAATGTTGAATACTGCTTTAGACGATGCTTCTCAAGAAATCGTTCATAAACATTACTTCAACATCGGTATCGCAGCTGATACAGACAAAGGTCTATTAGTACCAGTTGTTAAAGATACAGATCGTAAATCTATCTTTACTATCTCTAACGAGATCAATGAACTTGCTGGTAAAGCACGTGATGGTCGTTTAGCTCCAACTGAAATGAAAGGTGCTTCTTGCACAATTACAAACATTGGTTCTGCAGGTGGACAATGGTTCACTCCAGTTATCAATCACCCAGAAGTAGCAATCCTTGGTATCGGCCGTATCGCTGAGAAACCAGTTGTGAAAAACGGTGAAATCGTTGCAGCTCCAGTATTAGCATTATCTCTAAGCTTTGACCATCGTTTAATTGACGGCGCAACTGCTCAAAAAGCATTAAACCAAATTAAACGTCTATTGAATGACCCACAATTATTAGTAATGGAGGCGTAATAACAATGGTAGTAGGAGATTTCCCAATTGAATTAGATACAGTCGTTGTTGGTGCAGGTCCTGGTGGATACGTTGCGGCAATTCGTGCAGCACAATTAGGTCAAAAGGTAGCGATTATTGAAAAATCTAACCTTGGTGGCGTATGCTTAAACGTTGGATGTATTCCTTCAAAAGCGTTAATCAATGCAGGTCATCGTTATGAGAATGCAATGCATTCTGATGACATGGGTATCACTGCAGAGAACGTAAAAGTTGACTTTACAAAAGTTCAAGAATGGAAAAATGGCGTAGTTAAGAAATTAACTGGCGGTGTTGAAGGCCTTCTTAAAGGTAACAAAGTTGAAATCATTCGCGGTGAAGCTTACTTCGTAGATGCTAACACATTACGCGTAATGACTGAAGATGCAGCACAAACTTATACGTTTAAAAATGCTGTTCTTGCAACTGGTTCTACACCAATCGAAATTCCAGGATTCAAATACTCTAAACGTGTTATCAACTCTACAGGCGCTTTAAGCTTACCTGAAATTCCTAAAAAACTTGTTGTAATCGGCGGCGGTTACATCGGTATGGAATTAGGTACTGCATATGCTAACTTCGGTACAGAAGTTACTGTAGTAGAAGCTGGCGACGAAATCTTAGCTGGTTTCGAAAAAGCTATGAGCTCTGTTGTTAAACGTGCTCTACAGAAAAAAGGTAACGTAAATATCCATACAAAAGCTATGGCTAAAGGCGTTGAAGAAACAGAAACTGGCGTAAAAGTTAGCTTTGAAGTTAACGGTGAAATCCAAACTGTAGAAGCAGATTACGTATTAGTAACTGTAGGTCGTCGTCCAAACACTCAAGAAATCGGTCTTGAGCAAGTTGGAATTAAAATGACTGACCGTGGCATTATCGAAATTGATGAGCAATGCCGTACAAATATTTCAAACATCTATGCAATCGGTGATATCGTTCCTGGACCACCATTAGCTCACAAAGCTTCTTACGAAGGTAAAGTAGCTGTTGAAGTAATTAGTGGCCATGCATCAGCAATCGATTACATCGGAATTCCTGCAGTATGCTTCACTGATCCAGAATTAGCATCTGTTGGTTACACTAAGAAACAAGCTGAAGAAGCAGGAATGACAGTAGCTGTATCTAAGTTCCCATTCGCTGCAAATGGTCGTGCGTTATCATTAAACAGCACTGACGGTTTCTTACAACTTGTAACGCGTAAAGAAGATGGTCTTCTTGTAGGTGCACAAGTTGCAGGTGCAGGTGCTTCTGATATTATCTCTGAGATTGGTTTAGCTATCGAAGCTGGAATGACAGCTGAAGATATCGCTCAAACAATCCATGCTCACCCAACATTAGGTGAGATCACAATGGAAGCAGCTGAAGTTGCTCTTGGAATGCCAATTCACATTGTAAAATAATTTAAGTAATGTAAATACCCCATCTCTTATTTAAAGAGATGGGGGTATTTTTATTTTCATGAAATGACTTGCAAGGTCTTTATATGTACTTGTCGAATGAATATATAATACTTTAAATGAACCGTTAGCATATATGCCGTTATATAATATGTAATTGATTCAAACTTAATCCCATATATTAATAAAATAGAGCATGTCAAAGGAGAAGGTTCCATGAGAATATTACATGTTATATTTTATCATTTTCTATTATGGAGTGGTTTTTCCATTGTATTAACATTATCGAATGGTGATAAGTTTCATTATAAAGTAATTCTCTTTTTCGTATTTCTTTATTTGGCATATGTGATTGCATGTTTTGTATTACACGTAAGAAAGCAGGCGTTATTCCTTACGTGTTCAAATTGCATACTTTTTTTAATCATATTCTCTATTTTTTAAATTAACGTTTATAGAAATACATTGTTCTTCCATTAAATAGTTGTAACTCTCCTTCTAATTTCTTCGCTAGAAAACGGCTAAATTCATTTGCTTTTCCTTTATCACCAAATGTTGCTGTAGTAGGCAAAGAAACCTGAATAAAAGATTGTTCCTTTTCTATTCCAATCCCAACATAAATAGAATCATATCGATCGTGACTCGATTGGAGTTTTAATGTTGTTGCTGATGTATCTAATATTTCATAAGGAAAAGCTGTATTTGTATAAGCATAATTAATTTGATCACCAGTCTTGGAAGTAACGGTTTTATAGTTATGAAAAAGGTGTTTAACATCTTCTATTGAAACAGATTGTTGATTGGATTTAGGTACAAGTGTGATAAAGGCGTGTTGCATACAAATTCCCCCTTAACTTAGTAGAATAATATCATTCTACATCCTACTGAATTTTTTGACAATTAAAAGGAGTATTACTTTTTTTGTTTAATATATTAATGAGTAGGAAGTGTTATTTAGAAAGGTGGAAACTCATGTTTGAAAAATTGTATGATGAGCATGAAAGTGTGAAGGTACGATTTTTAGGATTTATGACGCATGATACACGTTATGATTTTGGAGTTATTTATACAAATATGTTTTTTGGAAAGCCACTTATTGTTTGTATGCAAACAGGGAGATCTACTTTGCTTGGGAGAGATGATGTAGAAAATGTTCCATATATACAGGAAACTTTTAAGTTAGGATCGGAAGAGGAGGCGGAGGAGTTAGCTCAGTTTTTTAAATTTCTTGTTCCGTCTACTTCTTTGCATGCGGAGTATGAAGAATAATTAACAAGAAACAGTCGTACGTATGAGATATGGCTGTTTTTTTGTGTTAATATCGCATACTAATTTAATTTTAAAATATTTAATGTGTTATACTAAAAACCTATTGACGTAAAAAGTATAACATATTAAAATAAAGACAGAAAGTTAAGCGGTTACAAAAGTTTTTGGGATTATAAACTTAGGGGGAAATGAAAAATGGGAACAATCGTATGTCAAGATTGTGAAGGTACAATTGCACACTTCGAGGATGAGAAAGTAACGGTACTTTACGGGAAATGTGGATCTTGCGGATGTGATCACACAGAACATACAAAAGCCCAATAATTGATAGGAAATTGACAGCTAAAAGTTTTTAGGACCATAAACTTAGGGGGAAATGAAAAATGGGAACAATCGTATGTCAAGTTTGCGAAGGAACAATCGGACATTTTGAGGATGAGAAAACGACAGTACTTTATGGGAAATGTGGTTCCAATTGTGACTGTGCTAGTAGAGACAATGCGAAAGCTTAATCATATATAAGTAGATTATTCTTAAAACTCAGGGGGAAATGAAGATGGGAACAATCGTATGCCAAGTTTGTGAAGGAACAATCGCACATTTTGAAGATGAAAAATCAACAGTACTTTATGGGAAATGTGGATCTCATTGCGAATGTGACCATAAAGAACATACAAAAGCTTAATAATTAAGAAAAAACGCCTACACATGTAGGCGTTTTTTTAATAGATTGTAGTTGTATGTCCGACTGTTGCAACGATTGCATCATCTCTAATAGGAATAAATCCTATTGATGTTTGTGGCGTGTTAGGAGGGGCGTATTGACTCATCATACGGCTATCAATACGAGTAATAAAATCGGTTAAATAAGCTGAAATAAAAGCATAAGGAATCCTTCGTTCATTTAATGAATAAATAATTTCCTCTTTCGTTTTTACGCCTACGCCATGTCCGTAAAAAAAGAAGTTTCCTAGATAGATTGTATTTTCTCCTTGCCACTCAATCGTAGCTGGATTAACTTGTGGGTTTTTAAAGTAAACGAGGTCACCTGGAACGATATCGCCACTCGTTTTTGTTATGAGCTTTAAGTCGCGATCGTAGTCCCATGTATAAAGTAAGAGGTTTGCGAATAGACGGTTGAAAGTTTTTTCCTCATATAATGATAGTAATGCTTTGTAAAAAATGATAATCATTGCGGTGGCACATTCAGTTCCATATAGTTTTCCGTTTTTAAAAATATCTTGGATGGCAATGGAAGGGGCTATGTTTGGGAGTAGTTGAAATCCGCCAAGTGATGTTCTTTCCCAAAACTGAGGGTTGCAAAAAGATTGTTGAAACGTACGAAACTGAAATCCACTTTGAAAAAGTTCTAGCGCGGAAGTAATAATATTAACTCGTAAATTAAGATCAAAGCTGAGTTCATCGGCTGTTCGGAAGGAATAAACTTCTTGATTTCCCGCCATTATGGATAAAATCTGTTGTTTTTCAGCTGCAAATGGCTCATATTCATTTGTGATATAAGGGTGTACAATAGAACGGCCTATCACAATCATAATGGTATCCCCACCTATACGTTACAGATTTCGCGATACGGGAAAGCCTATATTGGACTTTAGACATAGGATGAAAGTATCGCTTTTTCATAGAAAAACATTTATCCCGCTATTTGCGGGCAGTAAGAATTCCACCTCAAAATTCGGCTGGAGCCCTGCTGCCCGTAAACGCCCGATTGGTGAAGGCTAATAATTAGTGGGGATGAACAAAACCCCACTGATTAAAGTTTCACTTTATATTTTGGTAGACTTTAACTACAGACAAGTACAAGTCTTTAAAACGCCAATGTGTTCTTTGAAAAAAGATAGCATAGGGAGTTCGATAGCCGAATTCAAGCTATCGGTAAAATGATATGTGTCGTCAAGAACAAGACGCTAAAACACCTGAACACGAATCTGTACGGTATGGTATAAGTACCGTAGCTCACGAACCTATACGGTCTGTTGTGAGAGTGGTGATGGCACACCGCAATTCTTGCACGTCAGCGATACCAGAAATGGACTTCGCCTTAGGTAGCAAGAATCCCACTGATGTTAGTCAGCTTGCCCCATTAGGGTGGGAATGTCAAATTCTTTAGTATCGTATGAAAAAAAGAGAAAAAAGGTGAAAGAAAAGCCTATCAACTGATAGGCTTGTACTCTTTAATAACACGTAATGTTTGTAATGTCATATCTTCAGGACCTTGTACAGGTAACCCAGCTTCTAAATTTTTAAGAATATACTCTAAGTTATCTTGTGTAATAATTTCCCCCGGAGTAAAGATTGGAATCCCTGGCGGATAAACCATAACAAAATCAGCTATAATACGACCTGCTGCGTTTTCAAATGGAATGACTTCTGTTTCTGAATAAAAAGCATCTCTAGGAGAAAGTGCTAGCACAGGTATTTCAGGTATTTCTACTTGTACTTGAACACCTTTGTCTGCTCTATTTCTATATGTTGCTGCTAAATCTTGTAATGCTGTAATAAGTGTATCTGTTTCACTTTCTGTATCTCCAAATGTGATAAGACAAAGTATGTTATATAAATCAGAGAGTTCTACTTCAATGTTGTAATGTTCTCTAAGCCATACTTCAGCCTGATGGCCTGTAATACCTAAATCTTTTACAGATACAATTATCTTTGTAGGATCATAGTTAAAAGTAGCATCTGTTCCTAGCATTTCTTTTCCAGGACAATAAAGATGCTCAATAACATTTATAGCATCACGAACATGCTCAGCTAATTGTATTGTTTGTTCTATGAGAGCTGTTCCTTCTGTAGCAAGACGTTTTCTAGCAACATCAAGGGATGCTAACAAAATGTAAGAAGTTGATGTAGTCGTAAGCATGCTAATAATGGATTGGACATGCTTTACGTTCACAAGACCTTCTTTTACATTAAGAATAGAGCTTTGGGTTAAAGACCCACCTAATTTGTGAACACTTGTTGCTGCCATATCTGCACCTGCTTGCATAGCTGATATTGGTAGTTCATCATGAAAATGGATATGAACACCGTGAGCCTCATCAACAAGTACAGGAATATCGTAAGAATGAGCTAATTCTACAATCTGCTCTAAATCTGCAGCAAACCCAAAATATGTTGGATTTATAACAAGTAAGCCTTTCGCATCTGAGTGCTCTTCAAGAGCCTTTTTGACAGATTGAATTGTGATCCCATGTGAAATACCGAGCTTCGGATCAATCTCAGGATGCATGAAAATTGGTTTTGCACCTGAGAAAATAATAGCTGACATTACTGATTTATGCACATTCCGTGGCACGAGGATTTTATCCCCAGGACCGCACACGCTCATCACCATTGTCATAATTGCACCACTTGTACCTTGAATAGAAAAGAACGTATGATCTGCACCGAAAGCAGCGGCTGCTAAATCCTGTGCTTCTTTAATCATACCTTTTGGATGATGTAAATCATCGAGCGGCGCAATATTAATTAAATCAATTGCTAATGCATTATGCCCAATAAATTCGCGAAATGTAGGGTCCATGCCCTGTCCTTTTTTATGACCAGGAATATGGAATTGAACTGGATTTCGCTTACTGTGCTCAACTAAAGCGGTAAACAATGGTGTTTCGTATTGGGACAATCTATACACCCCTTCTTCTTCGTAATATTTATTAGAGTTTGTTTTATATGATTTCATCTCATTCTAAAAGGAAATTAAGATGACAAACTTTTAGAACTTGACTTGTTTTTCTGCCATTCGCAAAAGCCTTTTTGGGGATGGTAGTCTCACTTTATTCTCTATAAAACAAAAGCATTATATCACCAATAATTATAGATGTATAGAAAAATCGCATTTTCAAGGTGAGTATGTTTAATAGTTATATTTTAAATACTGCAAAGAGGAAGACAATTCCATTGAAATGGATAAATGGTGTATAATGCAGAGTGGTTATAGTGAAGAATAAAAGGCTGTCTTAAAGGTAGCATAATGGAAAAAGAAAGAATACTGAATGAGGTGCAAAAATGGAATATCAATATCCACTTGATTACAATTGGTCAAATGAAGAAATGGTAGCAGTTGTAAAGTTTTATGAAGCGATTGAAAAGGTATACGAAAAAGGAGTTTTGAGAGAAGATTTGATGGAATTATATCGTCGTTTTAAAGAGATTGTGCCATCGAAGGCAGCGGAGAAAAAAATTGATAAAGAATTTCAAGAAGTAAGTGGATATTCTATATATCGTACGATTCAAAAAGCAAAGGAAGTAGCAGAAAAAAAGATTGTTAAAATGTAAAAATATTTTGAAAAATAAAATATGAAGTGCTATAATGTGATAACAACTAAAAACGGACAATATAAATTGTCCGTTTTCTACTATCGATTACAAAGTGCATATAAAGGAAGGAGTGGTTGCATCGTAGATTCAATCTTAGCAAGGAATTGTTCGTGGGTCATTGCTGAAAACTCCTCTGGTGATATATGAATACCGACTAATAACTCTGCTTTTTTCACAGTAGCTAAACGTTCAATCATCTTTTGTAAGTCTTCCGTTTCAAGCGTTTTATGTAGTTTTACACCTGGTTTAGTATGGTCAATGGACCAAACGAAGTCATTTGGAATATTTGTTTTTAAATCATTTAAATGTTCTAAGAAGGCGTGAGCCGTCTCCACTTTTTGTGGACACTCATAGATTAAACCAAAGTATATGAAGGCGTGAGTACCCCATAAACCAATTTGAAAGTGTGGTAACATTTTATATCCACGTTTATTTGTTGAAAAAGCAACCCAAGTATCGTTTGGTGGATTGACTTTGCGGCGTGCATGTTTTGCTACATGGTAGAAAAAGTTTTCATCAGTTTGTTGTGATAAATATTCTGCAAATTGTTCCCCTAAAGCTTCTAGCTTAGGATGAATATTCGTTTTAATTGCGCTCATTCGTTCTTCAAGACCATCAACAGTAAAGACTTCAAAATCAGTTGATGTGAATGTTTGTAGTGTCATGATTGTTCCTCCAACTCCTATTTTGTTTTAATTTTAGCATAGCTTGTACTATTCATAAAAAAAACATCACAAAAAAATTTAAATAAAAAAATATAATTTTGTTGCATAGATGATTTATCCAACATAGTATAGTATAAAACAAAAAATCAGAAAATTGAATCAATTCTAGTCCGAGGGCAGACGAATATTGGGAGGAGGCAAAAAAAATGAGACAGGTGATTAATGCGTTAAAGAGAACAGATGCTGAAAAGAGAATTCCGGTGCTACGTTTGGAGCTAGATTATGAATTAGCAACTTTATATGATGCGATGATGGATAACGACAAACAGAAAAAAGAAGAGTGCGTACAAAAATTAGAAGTGTTAAGACTTGAAATGATCCGTTTAGAAGCGTAATAATAGTATATGTATAAATAATTAGTTGGTGCGAACCTTATAAAGGGTTCGTTTTTTCTGTGAACAGTATAGATCGGAGTGTTTAAACATGCAAGAAGTATGGAAAGACATCGATACACACGCGAAACAGTGGATTCGAGAAGCTGGAGAACATTTAATGGCGTCACTGAAAAAAACACTTATTATAGAAACAAAGTCAAATGCAGCTGATCTAGTAACAAATATGGACCGAGAAACGGAGCAGTTTTTAATTGGGAAAATTAAAGAAACATTCCCACATCATAATATTTTAGGAGAAGAAGGCTACGGAGATGAGATTACCTCTTCTAATGGGGTTGTTTGGTTAATTGATCCAATTGATGGCACGATGAACTTTGTTCATCAAAAAAGAAATTTCGCAATCTCAATCGGGATTTATGAGAACGGTATCGGAAAGATTGGTCTTATTTATGATCCAGTTCATGACGAACTATATCATGCGGTAAAGGGAGAAGGGGCTTTTTGCAATGATTTAGCTATTCCCATGTTGGAAAAAGGAACGGTAGAGCATGGAGTTATAGCTTTGAATGCGATATGGCTTACTGATAATCCATTGCTTAATATGGAAAAAATGATGATGCTCGTTAAGAAGGCGAGAGGTACGAGGTCATATGGTTGTGCAGCGTTAGAAATGGTATATGTTGCCACGGGAAGATTAGACGCATATGTAACACCGCGCTTATCGCCATGGGACTTTGGCGGGGGACAGATTATTGTAGAGGAAGTTGGCGGTAAAGTGACAACGTTCTTGGGAACGCCTCTTTCTATTGTAGAGAAAAGCAGTGTGTTAGTTGCAAAACCAGGAGTATACGAAGAATTATTACCATTTGTATCGCAATAATGAAAAAAAGTAAGAGGCATAAAGAAGCTTCTTACTTTTTAATGTTATTGCGATTTACGCATTTTTCTTTTTGTTACAAAACCGTATCCAACTGTAACAAATGTGCCGATAATGCAAATAATAATGCCGATGGGACTATTTTCAGCAATCATAATTCCGATACCAATTAAGAAGATAACACCGATAATTGCTGTTAATAAAAAGCGATATTGAATGTGTTCCATTTCTTCACCCTCCAATCTTATTTTACTTTCACAAAAGTAAGAATACAACTATATTTTCATTCTTGATTTTATTTTGATTGCCATTGTATCCCCTTCGCTCTTATAATAGAGAAGGATTAAAAAGACATTAGGAGTTGGACATGTTGAAAAAACGACAAGATTTACGAAATATAGCAATTATTGCCCACGTTGACCATGGTAAAACAACACTTGTTGACCAGTTATTACGTCAAGCGGGGACGTTCCGTGCGAATGAACATATTGAAGAACGCGCAATGGACTCAAATGATCTAGAAAGAGAACGTGGTATTACAATTTTAGCGAAGAATACTGCGATTCACTATGAAGATAAAAGAATTAACATTTTAGATACACCTGGTCACGCTGACTTCGGTGGAGAAGTAGAACGTATCATGAAAATGGTTGATGGTGTTCTACTTGTAGTTGATGCATATGAAGGTTGTATGCCACAAACACGATTTGTTTTAAAGAAAGCTCTTGAGCAAAACTTAACGCCAATCGTTGTTGTAAACAAAATTGACCGTGACTTCGCTCGCCCTGATGAAGTAGTTGATGAAGTAGTTGACTTATTCATCGAACTTGGTGCAAACGAAGATCAATTAGAGTTCCCAGTTGTATTTGCATCAGCAATGAACGGAACAGCAAGCTTAGATTCAAATCCAGCAAATCAAGAAGAGAATATGAAATCATTGTTTGACACAATTATTGAACATATTCCAGCACCAATTGATAACAGCGAAGAGCCACTTCAATTCCAAGTAGCACTTCTTGATTACAATGACTATGTTGGTCGTATCGGGGTTGGACGCATATTCCGTGGTACAATGAAAGTAGGACAACAAGTTGCATTAATGAAAGTTGACGGAACTGTAAAACAATTCCGTGTAACTAAATTATTTGGTTACATTGGATTAAAACGTCAAGAAATTGAAGAAGCAAAAGCTGGAGATTTAGTAGCTGTTTCAGGTATGGAAGACATTAACGTAGGTGAAACGGTATGTCCGGTTGAGCATGAAGAGGCTTTACCACTATTACGTATTGATGAGCCAACACTACAAATGACATTCCTTGTAAATAATAGCCCGTTTGCAGGTCGTGAAGGTAAATTCATTACTTCTCGTAAAATTGAAGAGCGTCTTCGTTCACAATTAGAGACAGATGTAAGTTTACGTGTAGATAATACAGATTCTCCTGATGCATGGATCGTATCTGGACGCGGAGAGTTACATTTATCTATCTTAATTGAAAACATGCGTCGTGAAGGTTATGAACTACAAGTATCTAAGCCAGAAGTAATTATTAAAGATGTTGATGGCGTAAGAAGCGAGCCTGTAGAGCGCGTACAAATCGATGTGCCTGAAGAATACACTGGTTCTATTATGGAATCAATGGGCGCACGTAAAGGTGAAATGTTAGATATGGTGAATAACGGAAATGGTCAAGTTCGCCTTACTTTCATGGTTCCGGCACGTGGTTTAATTGGTTACACAACAGAATTCCTAACATTAACTCGTGGTTACGGTATTTTAAACCATACATTTGATTGCTACCAACCAGTACATGCTGGACAAGTGGGTGGACGTCGCCAAGGTGTTCTAGTTTCACTTGACACAGGAAAAGCATCACAATATGGTATTATGCAAGTTGAAGATCGCGGTGTAATCTTCGTTGAACCAGGTACAGAAGTATATGCTGGTATGATCGTTGGAGAACATACACGTGAGAATGATTTAACAGTTAACGTTGTAAAAATGAAACAACAAACTAACATTCGTTCTGCGACGAAAGATCAAACTTCATCAATGAAAAAACCACGCTTAATGACTTTAGAAGAGTCATTAGAGTACTTAAACGATGATGAGTTCTGTGAAGTAACTCCAGAATCAATTCGTCTACGTAAAAAGATTCTTGATAAGAGTGAGCGCGAAAGAGCTGCTAAGAAAAAGAAATCTGTTGAAGCATAAAATAATAGAACAGCTACCTTTTATAAAGGTAGCTGTTTTTTTGTTTTTTGTTTATTTTTTTAGAATATTTACTCTTTTTTGTGGACAGTATTTTTTTTGCGAGTTACTCTTGTATTAAGTACATAAAGAGAATTTGTTTCATGAGAAGGGGTGAAAGATAGTGTTAGAAAGAATGTCATTTTTCGCGAAACTTTGTAAAGTTGATGAAAATCCAGAGTTAGGGATGTGGTTGCTTTATGGAACAATAATTTTATTAAGTGCACTTGTATATAATTTAGGATTTGCAAGGAAGCTATCGGTACTAAAAAATATAGTGATATATATTTCTTTAGCAATTGGATGCACGGTATTAACTTTTTTTGCAGTTTTTTTACCCGTTGGAGAGGGGCTCGTTGTAGCGGCAATTGTACTTGGAATTTATAGACTGCGTTTACGTCAAGCTAAACAACAAAAAACAGGGTGAAAAAAGGAGGGGCTTTCATGCGCTCAGTACAAGATGCATTATATAATTGGTTAACAATTAAAACGGTTGCGGAAGCACGTCCAGATGATAGAGCTGCACAAGAAACGTATGTATTATTTCAAAATATGATATATGAAGAGCATAAATTACGAAATGTAGAAGTTGAAAAGAACGAGGAAATGTATTTGATTACATATGAAATTGATGGAGAAATAAGGTGTGCAAGATTTCCGGTAGAAGCCATTGATTGTTTTTTGGATCAGATGAATCGTGAACCAGAAAAATACAAATAAGTCCTTATCTATATGATTAAGGACTTATTTCCGGTTTACCAATCGTCTTCTACTTTTTTATCACGATATAATCGGAAATTACCACTCGCATGGCGTTCCGTAGTACGCTCTGCAATTCGTTCCGTACATTCCATGCACATATATGTATGAATAGGGCGATTACGCAGTTTTTTTGCCATAGGATTTTCGTCATCTAACATATCTTTTTTATCACAAATCATACATTTGACTCTCATTTCGTCACCTCAATACGAATTCTATCAGTATAAGTATATCATGGAAGTATAATGTTTTTGAATAATAGCGGGAAAAAATAATATTTTCGCAATTCGAAAAATAGGTTATGATAAGGATATATAAATAATATTTGGAGGTGGAAATATGGCGAATGTAGTTGAGCCTACATTGACAGGTGATTTAGTACAATCTTTGCGTAAAGAGTGTATCGTTATGATAGCAACAACAGATTTCGAAAAACAAATTCCTAACGTAAGTGCTATTTCTTGGGTATATGCAGTGAGTGAAACTAGTATTCGATTTGCGGTAGATCAACGCTCACGTATTGTGGGGAATATACGGCATAGTGCAGGGGTTGTATTGACTATAATGGCGAATGAATCCGTATTTTCCATAAGTGGTGAAAGTGAAATTTTAACAGATAGAATGGAAGGGATTCCTCTAAAATTAACGGTAGTAGAAGTGAATGTACAAGAAGTTCGTGATGTTATGTTTTATGGTGCGAAACTTGCTACCGAACCAACATATGAAAAAACATATGATCTTCGAGCTGCTAAAAAGCTTGATAACCAAGTATTAGTAGGAATGAAAGAATTATAAAGTAGATGAATAGGAACATCGTTCATAAACTTTTACAAGTGAGTATTGTGATTTAATGTGAAAAATTATAATAAAAAGTAATATATTGAATAGAAATGAATAAAAAATAAAGAAAAGGTTTAATTTCTATGAATTTCGATTCTACCTCGTTTTTACGGTACATATAATTATAACAATGGTTCGTCCATATTTTATGGATGAAACCCTTGTTCTACAAATTTAAAAGTGGAGTCAGGGGGTAACAGGTTGGATAAAATTTATGTGTTAGATACGAATGTACTTTTGCAGGATCCTTTATCTATTTTTTCATTTGCAACAAATGAAGTAGTGATTCCAGCAGTTGTATTAGAAGAGGTTGATTCGAAAAAACGTTATATGGATGAAGTAGGACGAAATGCTCGCTATGTATCTAAGTTAATCGACAAATTTCGCGAAATAGGAAAGCTGCATGAAAGTATTCCGTTAGAAAACGGCGGTACATTTCGTATTGAATTAAATCATCGCTCATTTGTTCAACTGCAAGATATTTTTGTAGAAAAAACAAATGATAATCGAATTTTAGCGGTAGCGAAAAACCTCTCTTTAGAAGAACAAGAAAAAGAGGACGGGAAATCAGTTATTTTAGTAAGTAAAGATGTACTCGTAAGGGTAAAAGCTGATGCAATCGGATTGCAGGCCGAAGATTATTTAAGTGACCGAGTAATCGAAGTGGAAAATATATATTCAGGATTTTTAGAAGGGTATATATCAAAAGAACAGTTAGATTATTTTTATGAAAAAGGTGAACTACCTTTATCTGAAATCGCAAATCATCCTTTTTATCCAAATCAGTTTGTTGTAATGAAAGATGCACTAGGGGGTTCTAGTTCTGCACTTGGGATTGTGGATCATTTAGGTAAGAAGGTAAAAAAACTTATTTTTCACAATGAACAAGTGTGGGGGATACGCCCACGAAACGTGCAGCAAATTATGGGATTAGAATTGCTACTTCGGGAAGATATTCCACTTGTAACGTTAACAGGAAAAGCAGGTACAGGAAAAACGTTACTTGCATTAGCTTCGGGACTAATGCAAACGGAAGATTTAGGTTTATATAAAAAACTACTTGTAGCGAGACCAATTGTACCGGTAGGAAAAGATATAGGTTATTTACCAGGAGAGAAAGAGGAAAAATTAAGACCGTGGATGCAGCCGATTTTTGATAATCTAGAGTATTTATTCAACACGAAAAAGCCTGGGGAGCTAGATGCTATTTTAGCTGGGATGGGTTCGATTGAAGTAGAAGCGCTTACCTATATACGCGGGAGAAGTATTCCAGACCAGTTCATTATAATTGACGAGGCACAAAATTTAACGAAGCATGAAGTGAAGACGATATTAACAAGGGTAGGCGAAAAAAGTAAGATTGTATTAATGGGGGATCCTCAGCAAATTGATCATCCGTATTTAGATGAATATAATAACGGTTTAACATATGTCGTAGAGAAGTTTAAAGAACAACGTATTAGTGGTCATGTAAAGTTTGTTAAAGGAGAGCGTTCTAATTTAGCACAACTAGCAGCGGATTTATTATAAAAAGGAGTGAGCTTAAGCTCACTCCTTTTTTGCCTTTTAAATATACAATTTAAATGATTGTAAATTTACGGATGTTACGAATCGGATTTTGTCTATTAGATCCATCATGGAAATATAGATGAACAGGCCCGTCTTCTCGTAATGGTTTACCTTCTTTTGAAAAACCGAGAATAGCTTTATGGGCTGTTTCTAACGGAAGTGTAATTGTATTGTCTGTGGTTTCAATTTCGACATGAGTAGCATCTTCTAAAATTTCAGCATTTTTTAGAAATGGATGAAGTGGTATGCCAAA
The DNA here is from genome assembly GCF_044909215.1 of Bacillus sp. RC252. Lineage (NCBI taxonomy): Bacteria > Bacillati > Bacillota > Bacilli > Caryophanales > Bacillaceae > Bacillus > Bacillus sp. RC252. The sequence continues at coordinate 121,911 of NZ_JBIYDV010000006.1, forward strand.
CGTCCCGTTAATAAGCTGTTCTTTTTTATATTTCTTTACACTTTGTTGTATTGGCGGGAAGGCAGCACCATCACGGATTTCGCGATCCCAATGCTCTGAAGTATGTTTTAAGTATGTTTCTAATTCGGATGATGCTTCTCTAGTTTCATCAAAGTAGGTTGTCAAATCTATTTTTCGATCATCGAAAATCCATACAGTTGGATCGATAGTGATTGGAAAACGAACTTTTCCATTAATAAATAAAATTTCGCTCATTGTTGTTCCCCCATTTGTGTTATACTCCCACTTTTCAGTATAATAGTATTAGGCACTGTTGTCACAAAAAATGTTTCTATTGCAATTTATTAAAACTATCGCTAATATTAATAGATATGAGAGAGTAGGACGGAAACGGAGGGAATCAATTTGGCGTCTGAGACAGTATCAAATCATCAGGAAAAGGCACTAGCCCTTCTACAAGCGGATGCAGAGAAGATTTTAAGACTTATTAAGGTACAAATGGACAATCTTACAATGCCGCAATGTCCATTATATGAAGAAGTTTTAGACACACAAATGTTTGGACTATCCCGCGAGGTCGATTTTGCGGTTCGCCTTGGTCTTATTGGAGAAGAACAAGGGAAAGCAATGTTAGGAGAGCTCGAACGTGAGTTGTCTGCACTTCATGAAGCATTTACAAACAAACAACAATAACGGGTTCAAATAAGGGGGCTCAAACTGAAATAGTTTGGGCTTTTTATTTGTATAATAAAGAAGGAAGAACCTATATACATATGGAATACAACAATAATTAAATTGAAACAGAAAGAGGAAATGAAATGAAAAAAGTATGGAAATCGATGGATTATTCCTTATTACTTCCTCTTGTTATCTTATGTGTGTTGGGAGTTATAATGGTATATAGTTCTAGTTCCATTGTTGCGATTTCGTCGAGACATAACTGGCCAGCAGATTACTTTTTTAAAAAACAATTATTTGCTCTAGCTGTTGGAACGATAATGTTAGCGATTATCGTTGCCATTCCTTATAAGTTGTGGAGAAAGCGAATAGTTTTGATCGCAATGGGAATAGGGAGTATTGGTCTATTAGCAGCAGCCTTTCTTTTCGGTCAGGTCATAAATGGTGCAAAAGGATGGATATTAGGTATACAACCAGCTGAGTTTGTGAAAATAACGGTTATTATTACGCTAGCAAACTTTTTTGCTAAGAAACAAGAAACGCAAACAGCTTTTGTACAAGGGATAATTCCTCCTCTAGCTGTTGTCGGTGGAGCGATGGGATTAATTTTACTTCAAAATGACTTAGGGACCGATATACTAATAGGTGGAACTGTACTGATTATGTTCTTTTGTTCAGGAGTTAATGTTAATTTAAGTATAAAGCGATTCCTCTTAACGTCTATAATATGGATTCCAGCGTTATATTTTATTGGGAACTATAAGTTAAGTCAGTACCAAAAAGCTCGGTTTTCAGTTTTTCTTGATCCATTTAACGATCCTCAAAATGATGGGTTCCAATTAATAAATTCTTTTATTGGAATTGCTTCAGGAGGGCTAAATGGTCGAGGGTTAGGGAACAGTGTGCAAAAATATGGATACTTACCAGAACCGCAAACAGATTTTATTATGGCAATTATATCTGAAGAACTTGGATTTATAGGCGTAGCTGTCATTTTAATCTGTTTACTACTTATTATTATTCGGGCATTTAGGGTTGCACAAAAGTGCAGAGATCCGTTTGGAAGTTTAATAGCAATTGGAATTGCAAGTTTGTTTGGAGTTCAAACTTTTATAAATGTTGGTGGTATGTCTGGGTTAATACCGCTTACAGGGGTACCATTACCGTTTATAAGTTATGGTGGTAGTTCTTTATTGGCTAATTTACTTGCAATGGGTATACTGTTAAATATTGCTAGTTATGTAAAACGACAAGAGAAACAACAAAACAAATTGACTAACGAAATAGAACAAGGTGGACCGCATCTTGTTGTTGTAAAATAAAAAACACATTGAGCTCTAGAGTTCAATGTGTTTTTTATTTTGTTAGATTTTAAATGTGATACAATATTGATTGTTATAAAACGAAAAGTATATTACATTTAATTGAATGTGATATACAATATTGTTGTTAGAAAAGGAAGAGGTATGCTATACTATTTTTGTGAAACAAATCGATCAGAAAACTTATCATTTGTTGAAAAATAAGGTATGATGGATAAAAATAAAGTGAAGCTTTCTAAGTATAATATAATGTAGAAAGTGAAGAACTTCACGCTCTTTAGAGTGTGTATGTATTTTATCTCTAGAGTGGTAGGAAAATAGAGGGGGAAAATCATGACAAAGCTGCAACGTATTCAAAAAGTATTGGTAGCTAACCGTGGAGAGATAGCAATTCGTGTGTTCCGAGCATGTTCAGAACTTGGATTAAACACAGTTGCGATCTATTCTAAAGAGGATAGCGGTTCTTATCATCGCTATAAAGCCGATGAGTCCTATTTAGTTGGGGAAGGGAAAAAGCCAATTGATGCTTATCTAGATATTGAAGGCATTATTGAGATTGCGAAAAGTAATCATGTAGATGCAATCCACCCTGGATATGGTTTCTTGTCAGAAAATATTCAATTTGCAAAACGTTGTGAAGAAGAAGGGATTATCTTTATCGGTCCAAAAAGTAAGCATTTAGACATGTTTGGAGATAAAGTTAAAGCAAGAACACAAGCGCAGCTAGCACAAATTCCAATTATTCCTGGTAGTGATGGTCCAGTAAATTCAATAGAAGAAGTTGAAGAATTTGCTGAAAAGTATGATTACCCGATTATTATTAAAGCATCCCTTGGTGGCGGCGGTCGCGGTATGCGTATTGTACGTGCTAGTGAAGAATTAAGAGAATCGTATAATCGCGCGAAATCAGAAGCAAAAGCAGCCTTTGGTAATGATGAAGTGTACGTTGAAAAATTCGTTGAAAAACCTAAACATATAGAAGTACAAATTTTAGCAGATGAAGAAGGTAATGTTGTTCATTTGTATGAGCGTGATTGCTCTGTACAACGACGCCATCAAAAAGTAGTTGAAATTGCACCGAGCGTGTCGCTTTCAGATGATTTGCGTCAGCGTATTTGTGATGCTGCAGTAAAGTTAACGAAAAATGTAAATTATTTAAATGCTGGAACGGTAGAATTCCTTGTAAAAGGTGATGAGTTTTACTTCATTGAAGTAAACCCACGTGTTCAAGTTGAACATACGATTACAGAGATGATTACAGGAGTGGATATCGTTCAATCGCAAATTTTAATAGCTGATGGACATGCATTACATAGCAAAATGGTAGGTGTTCCTAAGCAAGAGGAAGTGGTTGTGCATGGATTTGCAATCCAATCTCGTGTAACAACAGAAGACCCACTTAATAACTTTATGCCTGATACAGGAAAGATTATGGCGTACCGATCAGGCGGTGGTTTTGGTGTTCGTCTTGATACAGGTAATAGTTTCCAAGGTGCAGTTATTACACCGTACTACGATTCTTTACTTGTAAAAGTTACTACTTGGGCACTTACCTTTGAACAAGCCGCTGCAAAAATGGAACGTAACTTAAAAGAATTCCGTATTCGTGGTATTAAAACAAATATTCCATTCCTAGAGAATGTAGTAAAACATAAAAACTTCTTATCAGGAGAATATGACACTTCATTTATTGACGCGTCACCTGAACTATTCTTGTTCCCGAAACGTAAAGACCGCGGAACAAAAATGTTAAATTATATTGGTACAGTAACAGTAAATGGCTTCCCAGGAGTAGGAAAAAAAGAGAAGCCAATTTTCCCAGATGCTCGTATACCAAATGTGATACACTCAGAGCCAATGCAAAATGGAACGAAACAAATTTTGGATGAGCGTGGAGCGGATGGATTAGTAAAGTGGGTACAAGATCAAAAGCGTGTACTTTTAACTGATACAACATTCCGTGATGCACATCAGTCATTACTTGCAACTCGTGTTCGTACAAAAGATTTACATCACATTGCAGAGCCGACAGCGAGAATGTTACCAAACTTATTCTCAGCAGAAATGTGGGGCGGTGCAACGTTTGATGTTGCATATCGTTTCTTGAAAGAAGATCCATGGGAACGATTACTAGATCTTCGTGAAAAAATGCCAAACGTTTTATTCCAAATGTTACTTCGTTCTTCAAACGCAGTTGGATACAAAAACTATCCAGATAATTTAATTCAAAAATTTGTAGAATGTTCCGCGCAAGCCGGAATTGATGTGTTCCGTATTTTTGATAGCTTAAACTGGGTAGAAGGCATGAGAGTTGCAATTGATGCTGTACGAGATACTGGTAAGATTGCAGAAGCAACAATGTGTTACACAGGAGACATTCATGATCCGTTACGCAGTAAATATGATTTAAATTATTATAAAAATTTAGCAAAAGAGTTGGAAGCATCAGGAGCTCACATTTTAGGAATTAAAGATATGGCGGGCTTACTAAAGCCAAACGCAGCATATGATTTAGTTTCAGCATTAAAAGAGACGGTGTCGATTCCAATTCACCTGCACACACACGATACGAGCGGAAATGGTATTTTAACGTATACAAAGGCAATTGAAGCGGGTGTTGATATTGTCGATGTAGCGGTGAGTTCAATGGCTGGTCAAACGTCACAACCAAGTGCGAATACACTATACTATGCGTTAGGTGGAAACGAAAGACAGCCAGATGTTAATATAGACTCATTAGAAAAACTATCTCATTATTGGGAAGATGTACGAAAATATTATGCTCCATTTGAAAGTGGTATGAATGCTCCTCATACAGAGGTATATATGCATGAAATGCCGGGTGGACAGTATAGTAATCTTCAACAACAAGCAAAAGCGGTTGGCTTAGGAGATCGCTTTGATGAAGTTAAAGTGATGTATCGCCGTGTTAATGATATGTTTGGCGACATTGTAAAAGTAACACCATCATCTAAAGTTGTCGGTGATATGGCATTATTTATGGTTCAAAATCACCTAACAGAACAAGATATTTTAGAACGTGGACATGCTATGGACTTCCCAGGATCTGTTGTTGAAATGTTCTCTGGAGATTTAGGACAACCATATGGTGGTTTCCCGAAAGAATTACAAAAAATTATTTTAAAAGGGAAAGAGCCATTAACAGTAAGACCGGGTGAATTATTAGAACCAGTAGATTTCGATGCTTTAAAAGAAGAGTTATTCCACAAACTTGGACGCGAAGTAACAATTTTTGATGTAGTCGCATATGCATTGTATCCAAAAGTATTTATGGACTACGAAAAAGTTGCTGGGATTTATGGAAATGTATCTGTGCTTGATACACCGACATTCTTCTATGGTATGAGACTTGGTGAAGAAATTGATGTGGAAATCGAGCAAGGTAAAACATTGATGGTTAAACTAGTTTCCATTGGGGAGCCACAGCCAGATGGAAATCGTGTGCTTTACCTGGAGTTTAATGGACAACCGCGTGAAATCGTAGTGAAAGATGAAAACGTGAAATCAACTGTTGCACAGCGTGTGAAGGGGAATCGTGAAAATCCAAATCATATTAGCGCAACGATGCCGGGAACTGTTATTAAAGTAGTTGTAAAAGAAGGCGATGAAGTGAAAAAAGGTGATTCCATGGCAATTACAGAAGCTATGAAAATGGAAACGACGGTTCAAGCGCCATTTAGTGGTAAAGTGAAAAAAGTATATGTAAATGATGGGGATGCAATTCAAACGGGAGATTTACTCATTGAATTAGATCATTAAAATAAAGAAAAAGAGCTGTGCGAAAGCAGCTCTTTTTTGTGTGTAAATAATACCTTGCCGAATTGGCAAGGTATTATAGTTTTACTTTATTTTGTTTGCTTAGAAGTTGATTCAGTTTCTTTTGCATTGACTGTACTTCTTGTACCTATCATAACTAAATAGCATAGTACAGCAAACAGGCAAGAAATGAAGAGCGAATGTAATAATGCCATTGCTAAACTAGCATTTGTAAATACGACCAAAATCCCTACTATAGCTTGAAGTGTAACAAGGATAAATGAAATAATCCATCCCCAGTATACTACACGCTGCTGCTTGTAATGGCGAATAGCGATAATCATCGCATATAGTATCCAAGCGAAAATTAACATCGCTGCAACTCTATGTCCCATTTGAACCCACTCATGTAGTTGAGTTGGCATAGGTCTACTTTTGCTACATAAAGGGAAGTCTGGACAGGCTAAGGTAGCTCGTTCGTGACGTACTAAAGCTCCTGTGTAGACAACGATATAACTGTAAATTGTTACACCATAAATATGAAATTTCATTTTTTTGTCCATAATAAGTGAACGTGCATCAAATTTCTGATCAATTTCAAAAATAAGACACGTTAACAAGATGACAGAAGCAAATGAAATTAAGGAAATACCGAAATGAATAGCTAATACAGCAGGCATTTGACCCCAAACAACCGCCGCCGCCCCCATTAATGCTTGTGCAACTAAAAATACGAAGGATAAAATTGCTAACGTCTTTGTTTCGCGCACATGTTTATAATATTTCCAGGACAAGATACAAAGAAGAGTAACAAGGATTCCGGCTGATCCAGATGTTAAGCGGTGACTTAGCTCAATAATAGTCTCCATTGATAAATTAGATGGAACAAATTCACCGTTACAAAGAGGCCATGATTTGCCGCATCCTTGGCCTGAACCCGTTTTTGTAACTAAAGCGCCTCCTAGTAAAACTACTAATAAATCGAGACTTGTAATGACTGCTAACCATTTAATAAAGCGTTGCAATCTCTTTCACCATCTTTCTGCTATGAAGTTATTGCGAAATATTTTCATTCCATTATGTATAGAATAAAACGTGCTACAGTCCTATGATATATAAAAAATAATAAAATAGCAAAGAAATGGAGGGCGAGGACAACGTACGTATTATAAAGAAAAAAACGGGATTTAAAATACATATTTTAGGAGGGATTCAGGCTATTTTGAAAAGAAATGGGGAGAATACATGCTAAATATGACAAAATAGTTTATTATAGAAGATAACATCATGTTATGATAAGGATAAATTAGAATAAAGTTTTTTAATGTTCGACACAAAAAGTTCATGTTTTCTTCACAAAATGTTCGGGAAATGTGATTTAATATATTGGAGTATGGGCGTAGATTAGTAGTAGAATGGGTTAACAATATTTCTACTGTAATAATATTGCTATATAGAAGCGAAATATTTCACATGAAATATATGCTTAGAAAGATGATAGGTTTAAGAGGGGGTTAAAGTGATGAACCATGCAACAAGTGAGCTGCATGATGAGTCAGCTGTTTCAATTGTACCGGAAACAACTCGGTTACAAGATTTATCAGCGCTCGTTAAAATGGGGATTGTAAACTCAAATACACTTACTGTATTTACAGGATTTTGGTTGGCTTTACATTTTAATGGATTGAGTGTTATGGACAATCTAGATAAGTTATTTTTCACAATCGTTGGTTCGGCATTAATTATGGCAGGGGTATGTTGTTTAAATAACTACATTGACCGAGATATCGATCCATTAATGGAAAGAACAAAAAACCGTCCAACGGTAACAGGTAAATATAAACCTGGCTTTGCACTTGCATTTGGACTTGTAATTTTACTTCTTGGCTTTGTATTTTTATTACTTACTACACCGATGGCAGTGTTAATCTCATTTATTGGTGCCTTCACATATGTTGTTTTATATACGTTATGGACGAAGAGAAAATATACGTTAAATACTGTTGTAGGTAGTATATCAGGAGCAGTTCCACCTTTAATTGGATGGGCGGCAATTGATCCGTCTTTAAATCATCCAATTGCTTGGATGTTATTTTTAATTATGTTTATTTGGCAAATCCCACATTTCCTCGCATTAGCGATGAAGCGTGTTGATGAATATCGAAATGCAGGAATCCCAATGCTTCCTGTTGTACAGGGATTTGATATTACGAAACGTCAGATTATGATTTGGACAGTATGTTTATTACCACTACCATTTTATATGAGTGGACTTGGAATAACATTCATGGTAATTGCAACATTGCTTAACATCGGATGGATCGCATTAGGTCTTTATGGCTTCCGTCAACAAGATGACATCAAGTGGTCCGTAAAAATGTTTGTTTATTCCCTGAATTACTTAACAATCTTATTTGTGTCAATGATTGTAGTTACATTCTTCTAAGACAACGACATGATTGGATTTCTTTACGTTGAGATTTACTTTACTTAACTATAAAGTACAATCTAATTCACAAAGAAAGTGGGGGTTGTTTGTATGAAGAAACAGTGGCGACTGCTTTCGTTCGTTTCACTGCTGGCTTTACTGTTAGGGGGATGCGGTAAAGCTTTTCAGTCTACTTTAATTCCGCAAGGGGAAGTAGCAAAAATGCAATATGATTTGCTCTTGCTAGCGAGTGCAATCATGGTAGGAGTAGTACTTGTAGTTACTATTATTTTCTTATATGTAATTGTGCGTTTCCGACAAAAAAAGGGTGAGGAAGATTATATTCCAGAGCAAGTTGAAGGAAATCACAAACTAGAAATTATATGGACAGTCATTCCGATTATTCTTTTGTTAATCTTGGCTGTTCCGACTGTTACATATACATTCAAGCTTGCTGATGTAAGTGCGATGGAGAAAAAGAATATTGATAAAGATACTATCGTTGTTGATGTAACAGCGAATCTTTATTGGTGGGAATTTTCTTATAAATCAGAAAAAATAGTAACTTCTCAAGATTTAGTTATCCCCACAGGTAAGAAAGTGTATTTGAATTTGAAGGGTGCCGATATTAAACATTCGTTTTGGGTTCCATCTTTAGCTGGGAAAATGGATACAAATACAGATAATGTAAACAAAATGTGGTTAAAGGCAGATAAATCGGGCACTTATAATGGTTTTTGTACAGAATTTTGTGGCCCATCACATTCTTTAATGCAGTTCAAAGTGAAAGCTCTGGATGAAAGCGAGTACAAAAAGTGGCTTGCTGACATGAAGAAGATTGATGGAAAAAAAGAAGTAGCTTCTACAAAGGCGCAAGAGGGTCAAGAAATATTTAATAAAAGCTGTATTGGTTGTCATGCAGTTGGATCAAATGATAGTAGACCACCTTCTGCTCGTATCGCACCGAACTTAGCAAACTTTGCAGATCGCGATATGGTTGCTGGTATTGCCGAAAATAATGAAGAGAACTTAAAAAAATGGCTCAAAGATCCTGAAAATATGAAACCAGGTAATAAAATGACTGGTAAATATGGCAACTTAACGGATGATCAAATTAATGCATTAAATGCATATTTACAAACGTTAAAGATTGAAAAATAAAGAGGGATCATTTGCGAAGGGGAGGTTGAAAACGTGAGTTCTGTAGCAAAAAAACAGGGGATGGGTGCTGTCATATGGGATTATTTAACGACAGTAGACCATAAAAAGATTGCCATTCTCTATTTAATTGCAGGTGGATTGTTTTTTGTAATAGGTGGAATAGAAGCACTATTTATTCGCCTGCAGTTAGCGATTCCTAACAATGCTTTTCTTGTTGGGGATGCTTATAATCAAGTATTAACGATGCACGGTACAACAATGATTTTCCTCGCAGCTATGCCACTCGTGTTTGCATTTATGAACGCCGCTGTACCACTTCAAATTGGAGCACGTGATGTGGCGTTCCCGTTTTTGAATTCGCTCGGATTTTGGTTATTTTTCTTTGGTGGATTATTTTTAAATTTAAGTTGGTTTTTAGGAGGAGCGCCTGATGCAGGGTGGACATCATATGCATCTTTAGCTTTAGCCTCTAAAGGACATGGTGTTGATTTTTATGTACTCGGCTTGCAAATATCAGGTATTGGTACATTAATTGGAGGTATTAACTTCCTTGTTACAATTATTAATATGCGCGCGCCAGGGATGACGTACATGCGCATGCCGATGTTTACATGGACAACATTTGTAACATCTTCACTTATTTTATTTGCATTTCCACCATTAACTGTAGGATTAGGACTTTTAATGTTAGATCGTTTATTTGGCACAAGTTTCTTTAATCCGGCACTAGGTGGGAACACGATTATATGGGAGCATTTATTCTGGATCTTCGGTCATCCGGAAGTATACATTCTTATACTCCCAGCTTTCGGAATATTCTCAGAAATCTTCGCCACATTTTCGAAAAAACGATTATTCGGTTATTCTTCTATGGTGTTCGCGACAGTATTAATAGGGTTTTTAGGATTTATGGTATGGGCGCATCATATGTTTACTGTTGGTCTTGGGCCTGTTGCAAATGCTATCTTCTCGGTTGCAACAATGGCGATTGCAGTTCCAACGGGTATTAAAATATTTAACTGGCTCTTTACAATGTGGGGTGGAAGTATTAGGTTTACAACACCAATGATGTGGGCGGTAGCTTTTATTCCATCCTTCGTTATGGGTGGAGTTACAGGTGTTATGCTTGCTTCTGCACCAGCTGATTATCAGTTTCATGATAATTATTTCGTAGTAGCACATTTTCATTATGTAATTGTTGGTGGTGTTGTATTTGGTTTACTTGCAGGTGCGCATTATTATTGGCCACTTATGTTTAATAAAGTATTAAATGAAACGTTAGGAAAGATAACATTTTGGTTATTCTTTATCGGTTTCCATTTAACGTTCTTTATTCAGCATTTCCTAGGTCTAATCGGTATGCCGCGTCGTTACTACACATATCTAGAGGGGCAAGGATTGGAAATGGGGAATATGATTAGTTCTATTGGAGCAGTGTTTATGGCTCTTGGAACGATTGTTCTTTTATTCAATGTAATAAAAACAACGGTATCAAAAGAGAAGGCTGGTCGTGATCCGTGGGATGGACGTACATTAGAGTGGACAATGCCAGCACCTACACCGGAATATAATTTCAAACAGTTACCATTTGTTCGTGGATTAGATCCGTTTTGGATTGAAAAGCGTGAGGGTAATAAAGAGATGACAGCAGCGGAACCGGTCGGTGATATTCATATGCCAAATTCTTCATTTTCACCGTTTATTATTTCTCTAGGTCTATTTATAGCTGCTTTTGGTGCGATGTATATGCAGGGTGGCAAAGATAAATTTTGGTTATTAGTAGCGATTATCGGTTTAATCATTACGTTTGGTACAATGTTCCTTCGTTCAGTAATTGATGATCATGGATATCATATTCATAAGGAAGATTTAGATGATAAGGGGGGCAAGGCGTAATGCATGTAGATGAGAAATTAACGAATGAAACATTTCCAGCAGAGCCTGAAAAAGCAACCCTTGAGGGGAAAAATAAGTTTGTTGGTTTTTGGTTATTTCTTGGAGGCGAAACAGTGTTGTTCGCTTCCTTATTTGGCACATATTTAGCGTTAAAGAACTCTACAAATGGTGGACCAACATCTCAAGAGATGTTTCAAATGCCACTCGTTTTCATTATGACGATGCTTTTGTTAACAAGTAGTTTAACGAGTGTATACGCAATGTATCATATGAAAAATTTTAACTTTAAGAAAATGCAACTTTGGTTACTTATAACAGTGTTGCTTGGCTTAGGATTTTTGGGGTTTGAAATATATGAGTTTTATCATTATACGCATGAATTTAAGCATACTATGAGAAGTAGTGCGTTTGGTTCTGCATTTTATGCTCTTGTTGGTACACACGGGCTCCACGTGTTGTTTGGATTATGTTGGATTTTAACATTAATCTTTAGAAACGCGAAGAGAGGCTTGAATTTATACAACGCACCAAAGTTTTATGTTGCATCAATTTATTGGCACTTTATTGACGTAGTTTGGGTGTTTATTTTCACTGTAGTATATTTGATGGGAATGGTGGGATAAACAATGGCGGTTAAGCAAACGAATAATCCTAAGGTGGATCTTGTTTATCGGAAGAGAAAAAGTGCAGAGGAAATGAAGCACCAAGTTGTTACATTTTCACTAATGATTTTTTTAACATTAGTTGCATTTGCAGCGGTGGCATATCCGAAAACATTTAGCCCGATTTTTTCGGTTCCATTTATATTATTGTTAGCAGTCATTCAAGTTATATTTCAGTTATATTATTTCATGCATATGAGTCATAAAGGGCATGAAGCGGCGAGTTTCTTCTTATACTCTGGATTGTTAATTGGTTTATTAACAATATTAGCCTTTATGACAATTGTGTGGATTTAAACAGTGATAGTAGGGGGCTCTGATTTATCATAGCCCTCTTTGTATATGAAATATAAGGATTTTGAAAAGGTAGGTGTGGAAATGGAAAACTTATGGGTATTTGGTTTTCAAGCTTTATGGAGTCCGATTTTTTTATTATTTATGATCTCGATTCTTATTAGTTATTTTTTAGTTATTGGACCATATAGAACGCGATTTGAAAATGCGACGAAGGTAAGTAAGAAGCAAATTTTTTATTTTACGACCGGGATTGTTCTTTTGTATTTTGTAAAGGGAGGACCTATTGATTTAATTGGTCATATTATATTTAGTGCACATATGCTTGAGATGGCAGTAATGTATATTGCGGTGCCTCCGTTATTACTGCTTGGTATACCCGTATGGTTATATCAATATATTACTTCTTTTAAGTTCGTTCAAATTGTGCTAAAGGTTTTTGGAAAGCCGCTTATTGCGTTGTTGGTATTTAACGGTCTGTTTTCCTTTTATCATTTGCCAGTTGTTTTTGATACAGTAAAACAAAGTCAAATAGCGCATCCTATTTGCCTTGCTATATTGTTTTTTGCAGCAATGATGATGTGGTGGCCGATGTTAAATCCGCTACCAGAATATCAAACTTTAAGTGATATTAAGAAGCTTGGTTATATGTTTGCTAATGGTATTTTATTAACGCCAGCTTGTGCGTTAATAATTTTTGCGACTGCACCATTATTTGCAACATATACAGATCCGGCCGCTTGGATGAAGGCAATGGAGCTCTGTGTACCGGCGGGGACTTTATCAGATTTAAATATAACTGGACCAGAATTTTTACATTGGATGCCGGTAGTAGAAGACCAACAAACAGGCGGTATCATTATGAAAATTGTCCAGGAAATAGTGTACGGTACGATTATCGGTTATGTGTTCTTTAAATGGGCACGTAGAGAGCGTGAAAAGGATAAAGAGCAGTTGCAACAATTGCCGCCGTATTTACAGACTAAGTAAAAAAGTGTATGGGATTCCATACACTTTTTTCTTCTTTGGTTTTAGCTAATTGTAAAAGATTGAATTTTCAAACTTTTTATGTTAAGTTAGTGTAGGCATGTACTAAAGTGGATATAAAACTTACTACTAGCTTTAATACGTAATAATTCCATATGTAGTGCAAGTTTTTTAGAGAATTACAAATTTATCCCGCATTAAGGGGCAGTAAGACTCCCACCTCGAAATTTGGCGACTGCGAGGGAGTTAGGCGGGAGATCAACTGCCCGTAAAAGCCCGATTGGTGTAGGCTAATAATCAGTGGGGGATGGACAAAACCCCCACTGATTAAAGTTTCACTTTATATTGTTATCTTTAATAAACATGAACTATTTTAAGGGGGAATTTAGATGGGTAGTAGTGGAAGCATGGTAAAGCCGATTAGTGGTTTTTTAACAGCGTTAATTCAATATCCAGTACCGGTAGTAGAGTCGCGTGCAGACATTGATAAACAAATTAAACAGATCATAAAAACAATTCATTCAACGAAATCAGGTTATCCTGGATTAGAATTGATAGTATTTCCCGAATATAGTACACAGGGGCTCAATACAAAAAAATGGACTACAGAAGAGTTTTTATGTACAGTTCCTGGACCAGAAACAGACTTATTTGCTGAGGCATGTAAAGAATCTGAAGTATATGGTGTTTTTTCTATAATGGAAAGAAATCCTGATGGTGGAGAACCGTATAATACAGCAATTATTATTGATCCACAGGGTGAAATGATTTTGAAGTATCGTAAGTTAAATCCTTGGGTGCCAGTCGAGCCTTGGAAAGCTGGAGATTTAGGCTTACCTGTTTGTGATGGACCTGGAGGAAGTAAATTAGCTGTTTGTATTTGTCATGATGGCATGTTCCCTGAAGTAGCCCGTGAAGCGGCCTATAAAGGTGCAAATGTCTTGATTCGTATTTCCGGATATAGCACACAAGTTAGTGAACAATGGATGTTAACTAATCGTTCAAATGCATGGCAAAATTTAATGTATACATTGTCAGTGAACTTAGCGGGTTATGATGGTGTATTTTATTACTTTGGTGAAGGACAAGTATGTAATTTTGATGGGACTACTTTAGTGCAGGGACACCGAAACCCTTGGGAGATTGTTACTGCCGAAGTATATCCAGAGCTAGCAGATCAGGCTAGATTAGGATGGGGTCTCGAAAATAATATATATAATTTAGGTTCAAGGGGATATGTAGCGACTCCTGGTGGGGTGAAAGAAAACCCGTATACGTTTGTAAAAGATTTAGCTGAAGGTAAATATAAGGTTCCTTGGGAAGATGAGATTAAAGTAAAAGATGGATCCATTTATGGGTATCCAGTCAAAAAGACGATTCATTCTTAGGTAAGAGAAATAGAACAAGCGCATCGATATGATGCGCTTGTTCTATTTACTCAATAATTTGAAATTCTTTCAACTCTTTTTCAATATTTTGTAGGAGTTGTTCGCTTTTTTGAAGTACATTCGTTGGGAAAATCTCATCATCTCCATATTCAACGCCATGAGGATAATAATGTTTTCCTAATAAGGGTGGCAATAGTTTTACTTGAGCGTGTCTGCCGCCGATGTCACCTTCAACAGCAAATCCTTGTACACGTAAATAATAAATATCCTTTAATATTTCAAATTTATAATCATATGTAACGCGTTCGTAATCCCATTGTCCAGCAAGTACAAAATGATTGTTTTCCATAATCTCAGTTAAAAGAGTTAGATCAACGACTGCATCATTAAAGTTTGTATTTGTAAATTGCATAGAATACCTCCTTATTTTAATGTTAGTACACTATTTTTATAATAGTACGAATAATAAGAAAATGCAATTCGTATTGCGAGAAAAGGGATAATCCAGACTTTTTTCGTGAAAATATGATATAGTGAAAAGAGTACGGTACACACAAAAAAAGGAAAAAAAAGGATTTGTGTATATCTCGATTTTATGCTTTGTTCAGGAGGTATATCGTTTGAAGAAATTATTGCGTATCGTAATGATTACATTTTTAATTTTAGCTGTTGATTTATACGGGAAGTTACTCGTGTCACAATATATATTAACTCCATCTCACTCTAAGCAAGAAAATAAAATTGTGAAAAAGAAGAAGCAAGTAAATGAAGAATCCACAGACACTGTTTTAAATATGATTGGTGGGGACTCTGAGAATTTATTAGCGAAGTGGGGCGAACCATCTCGAATAGAGCCTTCTGCTTATGGATATGAATGGTGGGTGTATAATCAAGATTTAGCTCAGTATGTTCAATTTGGAGTTGCTGAACGTAAAGTTGTAACGGCGTATGTTGCTGGTGAGCAAGTTAAGGTGGCTCCCTATCATATAAATGAAAAGTATGAAGAGGTATATAAAAAGAATCCACTTTCACATGAGATTTCATTAAAAAGAGGAAAGAATAGTTATCAATTTGAGTTATCTGATACGGAAGTAATGGAACAACCGCTAGTACCTGTAGAAGATGGATGGGCACAATTATACTTTGATCACTTTACACATGAGCTTGTTGGTCTTCGTTATATGGATGATGAAACGTTATTACGACAAAGACCATATCAACTTGTTTATTCAGGTGAATTAATAGCGGAACAGCCGCTGACACCAGAAAAAATGAAGCAAGTAGAAAATGGAAATATGCAACAAATTCTCGATTTAACAAATATTATTCGAAGTCGTCATCAATTACCGTTGTTAACATTTGACCAACAAACTGCAGATGTTGCATTAGGCCATAGTAAAGATATGAAGGATAATAATTATTTTTCACACGATTCACCTACTTTTGGTACGTTAGGAGATCGCTTGCAAAGTGGGCAAGTGGCTTTTCAACTTGCTGGTGAGAATATAGCGGCGCAACATAGTGATGGAATTGCGGCGGTACAGGGGTGGTTAAATAGTGAGGGTCATAGAAAGAATTTATTAAATGAACAATTTACTGGATTAGGTGTTGGGGTATATGATAAATTTTATACTCAAAACTTTATCCGAAAATAAAATGAAACTCTAATCAGTGGGGGCATCCTTCACTGATTATTAGTCTTCACCAATCGGGCTTTAACGGGCAGTAAGACTCCCGCCTAACTTCTGCGTATTCGTAGAAGTTTAAGGTGGGAGTCTTACTGTCCACAAATAGGAAGATAAAAAGGTGCATGAATCGTCTAAAAATAGGCGAACCATGTGCTTTTTTTTTCTTACAATATAGTAGATATACATGAAGAGGTGAGGATTATGCCAACAACAAAAGGGCCGTTACATCCATCGGTTCAACAGTTTAAAGAGTTTGTAAACCATCACCCTAAAATGGTTCATGAGGTTAGAAGTGGTCAAAAAACTTGGCAGCAATTTTATGAAGAATGGTACTTACTTGGTGAAGAAGATCAAATATGGATAGCGTATAGACCTGATGGAGCACCTGCTTTTTCTTCGGTAAAAGAAAATAAAGAAGAAAAAGAAAATCGAACAGAAGAGGAAAAAACTGCTGATGTGATGGGGCAAATGCTTTCTTTCTTTAAAAAGCTAGACGTAGAACAAATGCAACATCATTTAGCAAATGTAACGAGTGCGATTGGTAGCGTGCAACAAGTTATCCAACAATTTCAAGGAAACCGTGCGCAGCAAGAACAAAGTACTTCTGAAAATAATCCTTTTTTCTTTCAAAAGGATTAGGGGGAAAGAGGATGAGAGCAGAGCTTATGGAGTTTATAAAAGCTGATGAGGATTTAGCTCGCTATATTCGTGAACAGCCATACTGGTACCGGAAATTGACGCGTAACCCAGAAGAAAAAGAAGCTTTTGAGTTAGCTGCCATGCAGCATTTCAAAAAAACGATACCAGATAAAGTGGAAAAATTTCAAAATCAATTGGCCGTTGCTTCAATTATGATTGATATGTTCCAGTATATGAAGCAGCAAAATACGACGTAATTGGAAGGGGAAAACTATGTCCGTTATGCAAAACTTTTGTTACAATAGAATCGGATTATTTAAAAAAGGAGTTGCAGCATGACGGAAATTTGTTTAGTACGACATGGACAAACTGATTGGAACTTTCAAGAGATTATTCAAGGGCGCGAAGATATTCCACTTAACGAAGTTGGGAAGAAGCAAGCGAGTCAAAGTGCAGCTACCCTGCAAGCGGAATCGTGGGATATAATTATAAGTAGTCCGTTAATTAGAGCGCAAGAAACAGCTAAGGAAATTGCTGGGGCTATTGGATTACCATCTATTTTATTAGATGAGCGATTTATGGAACGTAATTTTGGGGAAGCTTCTGGGAAACCAGTTGCGGCCGTTAGAGAGTTAATTGCAGAAGGTAATATAGAAGGAATGGAGCAGGATGAAGAAATTGTAGAGCGCTGTTTTACGGCTGTACAAGAGGTTGCAGCAGCACATGGAGATAAACGTATTATCATTGTTGCGCATTCACATGCAATAAAAGCTATTTTACACGCAATTGCACCAGATGAAATTACATTTAAAACGCCGTTAAAAAACGCATGTATTAGCTACGTGAAAGAGAATAGCGGGAAATGGGATGTTCTTAAATATAATATTGCGGAGCATATTATTGTATAAGAGTGCAAGGGGATTGTATGAAAAGTAGTTAGAATTATATCTTTCTTTTAGGTGAGACACTTCAATTAGTAGTTCTGTTCCAAATGTGTTATGATGAATACTCGGAGGTGTCTCTCATGATTGTAGCGACGCTGGAAAGCGTATTGATTTTAGATAAGGCAGAGCAGCTTGCAAAAGCGATCATCTGTTCAGATATAGCAGAAGATTACCGTAAGTATTATAAGGATTTACAAGAAGATATAGAAGTCCAGACGCTAATTCAGCAATTTACAACGATGAAAGAGCGATACGAAGAAGTGCAACGTTTTGGTAAATATCATCCTGATTATACTTTCGTTTCGACGAAAATGAGGGAATTAAAGCGTTCTGTAGATATGCATGATAAGGTTGCAACCTTTAAAAGAGCAGAAACTGCTTTACAAAAGTTATTAGATGAAGTTAGTGTAGCAATTGGTTCTGAGGTGTCTTCTTCCGTTAAAGTTCCAACAGGAAATCCGTTTTTTGATGCGGGTGGCTGTGGCGGTGGGTGTGGTACCGGAGGCGGTTGTGGTTGTAAAAAAACAGGGTAATTTACCCTGTTTTTTAGAATATAGAAGAAAACGTATACAGAGTTTGTCCTTTAATGTCATAAATTTTTGATTGGTTTTCATAAAATATAAGAATATAAGTTTTTAAAAGGAGAAGATGGAGAAGATTATGTTCGGGCAACGACAAAGTATGATTGTTTATTTACATTCATTGAAACATGCCAAGATTTTAAGGAAATATGGTAACATTCATTACATATCAAAACGTTTGAAATATGCCGTTGTATATTGTGATATGGAACAAATTGAGCATATGATGCAAAAATTGAATAAACTTCCTTTTGTAAAAAAAGTAGAACAGTCGTATCGCCCATTTTTAAAAACGGAATTCGAAAATTCGCGTCCTGATCGGGCAAAAGAATACGATTATAGCTAAGTAAAAAAATCCCCTGCTAAATTTAGCAGGGGATTTTTTTACTTGAAATAACGTGTTATTTCATTGGAGGAATGAAATTGTTCATTCGTAAAATACCAATTAGATGATTAAAAAATAGTTCTTTTTCAGGGAAAGTTGTTGATGGTTTTACAGTAAAGGGAGTAACTTTTTTCCCTATTTGTTCCGCCATTTCTTCAAATAAAACGACACGTTTACTTTTTTTATTTTCAAGTACAGGAATGCCTTCACGACATATGTATAATGGTTGGAAATCACCAGTAGTTGTCGGTTTTAGTATTACAACAAGTGAACACACTTTTTTTTCGTTTTTTACAGTTTCGAATTGTAACATATGTGTTACACGTTCTTGGTTTGTTTTGGCAATTTCAAGTAATTCATATAAGTCAGAGTAGCCTTCTCCGAGTTCTATAAAGCGTTGAATCATATTTTTTCCTCCTCTTTCTTTTACTGTACCACCTGACTTTTTAAATGAAAAGTAGACAAATAAAAAAACCCTGCAAAGCAGGGCCCTTCTAATACTAGTATGTACTACTAGTAAGAAGGCAAAGGGAGAGGAGAAACCGGAGGAAGAACTTATGGGGAAACGTAAGTCTTCTCCGCGGTTGGCAACAACATCGAAAATGATGTTGTTATATTTATTTATGTCCAATCTAAAATGAAGATATACATAATGAAATTAAAATTTATGTTAGGCTTTTTATTTTTCTTTTTTTTATTTTATGATAGGATAAAAAAGGTAAAGTGGAACTGATGTACATAGAGGGTTGTTGCTTGCAAATAGTGAAATGGATATGAAAGAAATAGCGAGCGATTATTTTAACTGAGGTTTTCAATTAGTTAAATAACAGATTAATGAAAAAATGTATGAAATAGTATGAATCGGTAGCGGTTACCGAATTGAAATGAATTTGCTGTAATCGCTCTATAGATTGAAATAAAGGTAGTGACAACAGATGAGAGTAGTTTCAGGAAAATGTAAAGGGCACCCACTTAAAGCGGTACCTGGTAATACAACGCGTCCAACGACAGATAAAGTGAAAGAATCTATTTTTAATATGATAGGTCCTTATTATGATGGTGGTATCGCTCTTGATTTATTTGGTGGTAGCGGTGGTCTTGGAATTGAGGCCATAAGTAGAGGGATTGATAAAGCGATTTTTGTTGACCGAGATAGTAAAGCGATAAAAGTCATTCATCAAAATTTAGAAAGCTGTAGACTACAAGAACAAGCTGAAGTGTACCGAAATGATGCAGAGCGTGCGGTAAAGGCGCTTATAAAGCGTGAAATATCATTCGATCTTATACTAATAGACCCTCCATATAAAGCTCAAAAAATTGTGTCTTTAGTTAGTGTAATGGATCAACATGGATTGTTAAATAAAGATGGCATCATTATGGCAGAGCATGGGGATGACGTGGTTTTACCTGATTCTATAGGAGAGCTTGTAAAAGTACGGGCAGAAAACTACGGGATTACAGCAATTTCGATTTATAAGTATGAAGGTGAGGGGACAGAATGACAAGTATAGCTATTTCTTCAGGGAGTTTTGATCCAATTACCCTTGGACATTTGGATATTATTAAAAGGGGAGCAAAAGTATTTGATGAAGTATATGTAGTTGTTTTAAACAATTCATCAAAAAAACCATTCTTTTCGGTAGAAGAACGCCTAGAGTTAATTCGAGAGGCGACAAAGGATATTCCGAATGTAAAAGTTGATTCACATAGTGGATTATTGGTGGAATATGCAAAAATGCGTAATGCAAATGCAATATTACGTGGTTTGCGAGCAGTTTCTGATTTTGAATATGAGATGCAAATTACTTCAATGAATCGAAAATTAGACGAAAATATCGAAACTTTCTTCATTATGACAAATAATCAATATTCATTTTTAAGTTCAAGTATTGTGAAAGAAGTTGCGAGATATGGTGGGAGTGTAGTAGACCTTGTTCCTCCGATTGTAGAGCGTGCTTTAAAAGAAAAGTTTAAAACCCCGTTAAAGTGAACGGGGTTTTTCTTTATGAATGCGTAAAAACAATAAGATGACATACAAATATAAACAAAATAAGGTGAAGATTGGTCCGTAGTGTATAAATGATGTCCAAATATCAGTTAGTGTATAAGAATGATTCAATAAAAATACGGGAAGATCTTCTTGCGTAGGCGAGAAAGAATGAACTTTTTCATAAAATGGTCCCCAAAATATAAAAGTGAAAATAGGAGCGAGAATACTTTGGATAATTCGAGCTAAAAAATATGGTTTAAAGCGGATATCTGTCTCCGCTAATATGCTTGCTACTTGTGCCTGAATAGAAAGACCGCTAAATGCTAAAATGAAGCTTGTTACCATCGCTTGTTGAAGAAGTGTTGATTCATTAATTTGACTAATCATTTGGCTTCCAAGCGTCATTTCAAAAATACCGGATAATATCGGAATACTAAATTGGGATGTAAGTTGGAAGAATGATAAAATATGTTGCATAATAAAAGAAAGCGCTTCTGTAATTTTGAAAACAGTAATCATTTTATTTAAAACAGAGAATAAAATAATAAACCCACCAATCATGAGCAATGTTTGAATAGAAGAAACGATAGCGTCACCGAGTAGTTTTCCGATTGGTCTTTTTTCTTGCATACGTGTTTGGTGGAGGATGGAAAAAGGGTTTTGAAAGGCACGCTTTTGATTCGTATGTTTGTCTTTTATGTAAGTATCGTTATTACCATAAAAGCGCATAAGTAATCCGACGATAAAGTTACTTATATAATGTGCTGCTGCTAATACGATTCCTAATTTCGGATTATTGAAAAAACCAATAGAAACCGCTCCGAAAATAAAAAGTGGATTAGAAGAATTTGTGAAAGATACGAGTCGTTCCGCTTCAATTTGTGTTAGTTGATTGCTCTTGCGTAGTCTAGCGCTTAATTTGGCGCCAGCGGGGAATCCTGAAGCCATTCCCATTGCCCAAACAAATCCGCCTACCCCTGGAACACGAAACAGTGGACGCATTAGTGGTTCTAATATAACACCGATAAATTTTACAATACCAATACTGATTAGAAGTTCCGCAATGATGAAAAACGGTAGTAGTGAAGGGAATACAACTTCCCACCATATATTTAACCCGCGAATTGAAGCTTGCAAAGCATCTTGGGGGTGAAGTACAAGAGAAAAGGTTAAAAACAACATTGATATGGTAAGAAAAGCAGTTTTCCATTTTTCGTACATGTAAGAAAATCCCCCTTTGTCCCAAAAACGTTCATTTCAGTATACGTGGATATGTGGTGAATTTAGACCATAAGTATGAAAAAGGAATGAAAAAAATTAAAGGGTGAGAAAAATGAAGGAACCAAAAATCGGTTTAGCGCTTGGATCCGGAGGTGCAAAAGGTTTTGCTCACATAGGGGTAATAAAAGTGTTGAGGGAAGCTGGCATCCCTATTCACATGATAGCAGGTAGTAGTATAGGGGCATTAATTGGCACATTTTATGCAGCGAGTTGTAACGTTGAAAGACTGTATAAATTGGCAGCTGTTTTCAAAAGGAAATATTATTTGGATTTTACAGTTCCTAAAATGGGATTTATTGCTGGAAAAC
The DNA here is from genome assembly GCF_044909215.1 of Bacillus sp. RC252. Taxonomy (NCBI): domain Bacteria; kingdom Bacillati; phylum Bacillota; class Bacilli; order Caryophanales; family Bacillaceae; genus Bacillus; species Bacillus sp. RC252. The sequence continues at coordinate 144,320 of NZ_JBIYDV010000006.1, forward strand.
GTATTAAAGATATGATTAAAATGTTTACATATAATAAAAATTTAGAAGAGTTAGATATCCCGACAGCTGTTGTGGCTACTGACATTTTGAAGGGGGAGAAAGTTGTTTTTACAAGTGGTCCGATTGCGGAGGCGGTTCGAGCTAGTATATCTGTACCAGGGGTGTTTGTTCCAGAAAAAATAGATGGCCGCTTATTAGTGGATGGAGGGGTAATTGACCGTATTCCAGTATCGGTTGTAAAAGATTTAGGTGCTGATATTGTTATTGCTGTTGATGTATCTCCAATTAAGGTGAATGGAGAGGTTACATCGATTTATGATGTGATTATGCAAAGTATTGAAATTATGCAACATGAACTCGTGATGAATCGGCAAATAGCATCAGATTTAATGATGCGGCCAGCAGTAGAACAATTTAGTTCGCGTGCTTTTACACATATTGAAGATATCATTCGGGTCGGAGAAGTGGAAGCAGAAAAACACATTTCAAACATTTATTTACTAATTGAGCAGTGGAAGGAGAAACATAATGTTTAAGCGTTTTCGGTTTATATATGCAATTTTAATAGGGGTTATATTGGCGATGCTACTTGTTTATGTGCGTTTGCCGTATTATGTGACAAAACCAGGTATGGCGGCGAAATTAGCGCCATACGTTCAAGTAGATGGTGGAACGAAAGAGTCTGGTGATTTCATGCTTGTCACTGTCTCAATGGGACCTGCCAATGTGGTGAACTTAATAGCCGCGCAATTTAATAAATATACACACGTTTCAAAGGCGGAAGAAATATTGCAAAAAGGCGAGAGTGATGAAGAATATCAATTTCGCCAAAATTATGCAATGAAAGATTCGCAAAATGCAGCGATCTATAATGCTTATAAACGTGCAAATCGCTCTGTTTCTTTTGAAAATAAAGGTGTACTAGTTGCTGGTGTAGCAAAGGGTATGCCGTCAGAAGGAAAGCTTAAGCTTGGAGATGTTATTATAGCTGTCGATGGAAAAACATTCGACAAGACGGAACAATTTATTGAGTATATGACAGGGAAAAAAGAAGGGGACACAGTAAATATTGAATACAAGCGGGGCGGAAAACAGTTTAAAGAAAATTTAAATGTAAAGACGATCCCTAATGGGAATGGACGCGTCGGTATAGGGGTCTCTATCGTTACGGAAAGAGAGTTAGTAGTAGATCCGAAAGTGAAAATTGATTCCCATGAAATAGGAGGCCCGTCAGCAGGGTTAATGTTTACACTAGAAATTTATAATCAGCTCGTTGAAGAAGATTTAACAAACGGACATGAAATAGCTGGAACAGGTACAATCAATGATAAAGGAGAAATTGGTCCAATTGGTGGTATTCAGCAAAAAGTAGTAGCTGCTAGTGATGCGGGAGCTGAAGTGTTTTTTGCGCCAAATGAAAAAGGTGTAGAGAAATCGAATTATAAAGATGCTCTTGAAGCTGCGAAAGATATTAAAACAAAGATGAAAATTGTACCGGTGGACACACTGGATGATGCATTAACGTATTTAGAAAAAATGGGTAAAACAAAGTAAACCTCTCTGAAGAAGAGAGGTTTTTCTTATAGGAATTTTTTCATTATTTCATCATAACGAATTGGGTGATGCGTTGCGTCTTGTTTTAGCAGTTGTGTCCGCAAAGGTTCTTGCATTATGGAGAAATATACAGCATTTGATTTTCGTTCTATGTCTAAAGTTGGATGTTCGAATGTTTTTGTATGAGTAAGGATTGGGAGTTCTATTTTTTTCTTATTTCTAGAAAGATAAGTTTGTCCTTTTTGTGACATTCCGAGAAGACGGATATACGGCGCATGTTGCTCTATATTTGCTTTGTGTATTTCTTCCTTCGTTGTATTTGTTAAAATATGTGTACAAGCTCTTTGCAATCTAGTCCATGTATAACGTTTTGTTTTTAATGCTTCCATGAATGAATAGAAAGATGAACTGTTTTGTATTTTTGATAAAATACGATGCTCTAAACCTTCTTCCATTTCATATATATGCTGTAAGTCCTCTGAAGACATCGTCATAAGTTTGTATTTAAAAAATGAAAAGTATTTTTCCCAGTTATGTAACGTCCCGTAGTTTTGCTTGTAGTTTTCTAAAAGAGAAGCAGTCATTTTCGGGATAAAAGGCTCAATAGTTGTAGAGGAACTGTTTTCATTAAATAGCTGTTTGCGAATACTTGTTGCACTTGCAATATGTTGATCGTGAAATGTTTCATCATGATAATGAGAGGCGAATCTTTTTATAGTTTGTGCTTGCATCGAACTGTTTTGTAAGAGAATTGCTTTAATGTACTGTAAGCCTAAAATGTTATTTGGTTGTGACATATCTACGTTTTTTTCGGATGGTAAGATGTGTAGAAAGGCTTCAGATGTAGCTTTTGCATAACTATTACCTGCATTCATAAATTGCTTCACAAGACGATTAAAAGTCTCTTCTTCATTTTTTTGTATATCGATGGTATTGTAGAAATTTTCAGCTTGTCCATCTTCACTACCGAAACAAATTTCAGAAACACCAAGGGCGTTTAAAATCGAAATTGCGCCATTTGCGAAAGTTTCGGCCTTTTGTGTTGCGAATGCATATGGAAGCTCTACAACAAGGTCTACGCCGTTTGTTAAGGCCATTTTAGTACGATACCATTTGGAGATGAGTGCGGGCTCACCACGCTGCAAAAAAGGACCACTCATAACGGCGATAATAATATCAGACTGTGTTAACTTTTTTGTTTGTTGCACATGATAAGCATGACCGTTATGAAAAGGGTTATATTCAACAACAATACCACTGGATTTTATGGTAATCTCTCCTTTCGATGTAGCATCTTTTTGGAAAACGTGATAGTCTATATATTATTTCCTATGATGACTTCATTATAGTGTAAAGAAAAAACATTGACAAATATAAAATGGCTAGCTATAATTTTGTTTGTTGCCTTGAGGTGATATGATATGAAATGGTCCATCCATCAATTGAATAAATTGAGAAATAAAGGATTGACATTAAATGAAATGGTAGATGTAAGTGAGCTAAAAGAGGTCGAGAAAGATATTCGTGAAATTAATCCTGCTCATGTAACAGGAAGAGTTGATTTTGGCTCCGGTAAGTTTACGTTTCATCTACATATAACTGGAAGCATGGTTTTACCATGTTCTCGCTCTTTAGTAGATGTGACATTACCATTTGACATTAAAACAACTGAGGTGTTCCAAACTTCGGAAGAAGAATTTGAAACAGAAGCTGAAATTCATTGTTTAGAAGGAGAAGTACTTGACTTACTGCCCGTAATCAAGGAAAATATACTTTTGGAGATTCCAATGCAAATTTTCAGTGATGATGTTTCTGGTGGAGCACCGATGCAAGGTCAAGACTGGCAAGTGATTTCGGAAGAAAACAAAGAAAAGACTGTTGATCCACGATTAGCAGGACTTGCAAAGTTTTTTGACAAATAATCGGAAGACTGGTTTAGGCCTTCATATGAAAATAACTATTTCTTTTAAGGAGGTGGGAAGAATGGCTGTACCTTTTAGAAGAACTTCTAAAACAGTAAAAAGAAAGCGTCGTACGCATTTCAAATTATCAGTACCTGGTATGGTAGAGTGCCCAAGCTGTGGTGAAGCGAAATTAGCTCACCGTGTATGTAAAGCATGCGGTACTTACAAAGGTAAAGAAGTAATCAGCAAGTAATTGCGGGAAAATAAACGTAGAAGATATCTTCTACGTTTATTTTTTTTTGTCTTATTCTTTATTTGTTGTATTCTATCTTTTCTAGTAACTGCATATGCTTAATAAAAAATGCATAGGGAGGACTAGAGAGATGGCGACAACAAGACAAGATGCTTGGACTGATGATGAAGATTTGCTTCTGGCAGAAGTAGTACTCCGGCATATTCAAGAAGGTGGAACGCAACTTTCTGCCTTTAAAGAAGTGGGGAGACATTTGTCTCGCACACCAGCAGCATGTGGATTTAGGTGGAATTCTTATGTTAGAAAGCAATACAAAGAACGTATTGAAGAAGCAAAGCAACTTCGTAAAGTAGAAAATTATGAAGTGAAAGAGACAAAGGTATTAGAGCCTACATCAATTACATTGAATGATGTTATTGAATTCTTGCGAAATTATAAAGATGAAAGCTCTTTAATGGTGTTGCAACAACAAATTGAATCGTTACAAACAGAGAAAGAACGTCTTCTGGAGCGATTATCAGTATATGAGGAAGAATATAGAACATTACTTGATTATATCGATCAAAAAAGAAGTGTAATGGTAGCGGAAAGAAATGGCGCTCGCTCGAATGGAGAATTAGAAAAATTAAAGAAATAAAAACAGCTGCGTAACAGCTGTTTTTTTTTGTTTCTTATGCAGATTCTTCGTTTGTAATCGCATTCGAATTTGTTTCTGGATGCCAAATATAAAAATCACCATCAGTTACTGATACTGGCTGGAAACTTAATTTATCCCAAAAACCAGATGATTGGATACGTGCTATCGTTTTAATTGGGAATTGTAGTTGTTTCGCATAATTAACAAGCATTTGTCCGAATCCTTGTTTTTGAAAAGTCGGCAATACTTCAAGTTTATAAAGTTCTAGGTAAGTACCTGTAATTTCAAATGGTTCCCCGCCGTTCCTTTTCATATATAGACTCATACGTGCGATTAGCGATCCTCCATAATAGATACCGTAAAATGGAGACTCACTATCATTTTCAATAATGTTTGCTTGTAATTCTTCCAACATGGATAGTTCTTGAGCTCCGCACCCTTTAAATTTTTTAAATTCATCTAATGTTTTATAATTGATGAGCAAGCGTTCAACTTTTGGGAATCCCATTACATCACGTCCTTTTCTTATCTTGTTGAATGCAGAAAAGTTAAAATATTTATAATAATATTATAACTCATTTTTAAATTTTTATGAAGAAGATAGAATATTTCTTTCATTATTTTTTTGAGGATTTGCTAAACTAAGAATAGAACTATGTATATAGGTAGTATATACGTAGTGAAAGAAGAGGTTGCATTTGTTAAAAGATAATTGAATCCTCAACTATGTAATTGTAATTTAATAAGATATAAAGGGGGAAAGGCAAGGGAACTTATATCACTTGTTAATATGAGTTCTTTGTGTGAAGATGAAAATTGGAATTGTTGGACCGGGAGCTATTGGTCTCCTATATACATTTTATTTACAAAAAAGTAATCAAGATGTTACGTTGTTTACAAGAAACGATAAGCAAGCAGAAGAATTAAACTTAACGGGTGTAACTTGTATTAGGAATGGAGAACGTGAAACGGTATTTCCATCTATTTTACCGATAGAAAGTATGCTGGATAAACAGTTAGATTATACATTTATTGCTGTAAAGCAATATCATGTAACTGATATATTACCTTTTGTGCAGGGAGAATCGTCATTAATCTTTTTGCAAAATGGAATGTCACATCTTCACGTTATGCAAAAAATAGGAAATGAACGTATAGCAGTCGGGATTGTGGAGCATGGTGCAAAAAAAGAGGATGGACATACAGTTCGTCATACTGGAATAGGTGTTACAAAGTTTGGTGTAGTGCGTGGTCAATCTAGTTGTTTTAAAAAGGTATTTAATTGTTTTCCTTTTGATTATTTTCCGATTCAGATAGAAGATGATTGGAAGGGGATTATGCGTAATAAATTAGTAGTCAATGTATGTATTAATCCGTTGACGGCATTATTGCGGGTTGAGAACGGGGAGTTAATTTCAAACCCGCTTTTTTATCAAATGATGGAGCAAGTATTTCAGGAAGTTGCATTTCTTGTTAAAGAAGAAGATAAGGAAATGCTATGGAAAATGGTATGCCAAGTATGTGAAAAAACATCCCATAATACTTCATCTATGTTAGCGGACGTAAGAGCGAATAGACAAACGGAAGTTAACGCGATTGTTGGATATGTATTAGAAGAAGCTAAGGAACAACAACAATCTGTTCCGACACTTCGATTTTTGTTCAATGCAATAAAAGGAATGGAATTATAAGTGTTTTTCTTTGCTTTTACGTGAAACATTGAATACAATGTGGGTTGGTGAGAGAACAGGATACGAAAGGAAGAATTATATGGAGATAAAAGAAATCTCTGTTCCACTACAAGGTGTTGTAGCGGACTATATGAACGGTAAAAAAGAGATACAGTCATGTTTTGATTATCTGTTAACAGAGGATGCTTTTAAACAGCGTTTACATGATTTACGTGAGAGAGAGTTTTTCCGTCAAGATTTAGTAACGCATTTATTAGAATATAATACACAATTGCAAGCGGGAGAATTTACAATTCAAAATATAAAAGCGCTTGAAGATGAAAATACATATGTAGTTATAGCTGGACAACAAGCTGGGTTATTAACTGGTCCGCTTTATACAGTTCATAAGATCATTTCAATTTTACAGCTTGCAAAAGAAAAAGAAGAGAGCTTAGGGGTTCGGGTTGTTCCTGTCTTTTGGATTGCTGGTGAAGACCATGATATGGATGAAATTAATCATATATTTGTAACGAAAAATAAAAAAATAAAAAAGACCATTTTTCATGATCGTTATCCGAAAAAGGCGAGTGCTTCTGAGTCTGAGTTTTCTATTGAAGACTGTAGAAAATGGGTCGAAGAGATTTTTAAAACATATCCGGAAACGAATTTTACAAAGGATGTATTACAATTTGTTGATGATGCTTTAGGTAAATCGCATACATATGTAGATTTCTTTGCGCACCTTATTACGAAAATGTTCGCAAATTCTGGTTTAATTCTTGTAGATTCACATCATCCTGCATTAAGAAAATTAGAAGTGCCGTTTTTACAACAAATTATAAGTAAATATAAAGAAATTCAAGTAGGGCTTCGTAATCAACAGGAAGTACTTAAGGAATTAGGATTTAAACCGATTATTGAAACGAAGACAAATGCAGTGCATATATTTATGGAAATTGATAATGAGCGAGTATTGCTTGAAGAGAATCAAGGGAAGTTTATTGGAAAAGATGGAGTGCATTCATTTTCGTATGAAGAATTGATGGAAGAGATGGAAAGAAGTCCAGAACGTTTTAGTAATAATGTTGTAACGCGCCCTCTTATGCAAGAATATGTGTTTCCTACGTTAGCGTTTATTGGCGGTCCAGGGGAGTTAGCTTATTGGAGTGAATTGCAACAAGTGTTTCATACGGCAGGTTTCCAAATGCCACCTGTTGTTCCGCGGCTTACAATTACTTATATGGAGCGAGATATAGCGACAGATTTATATGATTTAGATTTGCAAGAAATTGATCCATTTCTAAATAATATAGATAATCTGCGTGACAATTGGCTTTCTAATCAAATAGAGGAACCGATAGACGAGCGATTTATAGAAGCGAAAAAAGAAATAATGGATATTCATACATCATTACAACAATTCGTGAAAAAAATAGATCCAGGGTTAAATGAGTTTGCGGGGAAAAATGAACTGAAAATTAATGAGCAAATTGAACTGTTAGAAAAAATGTTGAAAAGAAATGTTGAGAAGAAACATGAGGTTCAACTGAATAAATTCCGCCGTTTACAATTCGCGCTTCGTCCATTAGGAGCACCGCAAGAACGTGTGTGGAATGTGTGTTATTATTTAAATCAGTTCGGCCTTGATTTTGTTGACCGGGTAATGGAACAATCTTTTTCGTGGGATGGAAAACATCATGTAATAAAACTATAGAATCTTGCTCTTTTGAGCAGGATTTTATTTTTATTCTGTTGAATTAACTGTGAAGTGAAATATTTCTGAATTATCCATCTTATGTTAATGTAATGAATCGCTATGTATCAGGTATATATATATGACAAAATAGCACAAAATGTAAACGGATTAATATCTTTTTCGACAGGTTTTTGTTTAAATTCCTGCAAAAAATGATAAAATTTAGTATATAATAAAATAAAATAGCGATTTGTATAGCGTACTACCTTGTTGGAAGTTAAATGAGTCGTTCTTTAGTAGCATTTCATCCTCTAGTAGTAAATTGTGTTTGTAGAGTGAGAGATGTATTTAACATAATTAATTGGAAAAAGAGTAGGTGCAGCAATGTTCAAACACGTAACAGTACTTTTGAAAGAAACAGTAGATGGCTTAGATATAAAACCGAGTGGTACATATGTAGATTGTACACTGGGTGGAGGAGGACATAGTTCTTATTTATTATCTCAGCTAACAGATGGTGGAAAGTTAATAGCATTTGATCAAGATGAAATAGCGATTCAAAATGCGAAGGAAAAATTTTCTTCTTATGGTGAACAATTTGTAACAGTGAAGAGCAACTTCCGTTATTTATCTGAAAAACTACATGAATTAGGTATCACAGAAGTAGACGGGATTTTATTCGATTTAGGTGTTTCATCCCCACAATTAGATACACCAGAGCGTGGCTTTAGTTATCATCATGATGCACCGTTAGATATGCGGATGGATCAAGATGCCCCATTAACAGCATATGATGTTGTGAACAGCTGGTCATATGAACAACTCGTAAGAATTTTCTTCCAATACGGAGAAGAAAAATTTTCAAAGCAAATAACAAGGAAAATTGAAGCTTATCGCGAGAATAAGGCTATTGAAACGACAGGAGAATTAGTGGAATTAATTAAAGAAGGTATTCCAGCTCCGGCACGTAGAACAGGTGGACATCCTGCGAAGCGAGTATTTCAAGCGATTCGTATTGCTGTAAATGATGAATTAAAAGTATTTGAAGAAGCGTTGGAATCTGCAATTGATATGGTCAAGCCTGGTGGAAGAGTTAGTGTTATAACATTCCATTCTTTAGAAGATCGTATTTGTAAAACGACGTTTAAGCGAAATAGCACAACGCCGCAATTACCACAGGGACTACCGATTATTCCGGATGAATTTAAGCCGAAATTAAAGCTTATTACAAGGAAACCGATTTTACCTTCTGACATTGAATTAGAAGAAAATAATCGAGCGCGTTCTGCGAAGTTGAGAATCGCTGAAAAACGATAAAAAGGAGAGAGAGGTATGACTAATTTAGCTGTAAAGTATAAACAACAGGCGCAAGAAGAGGTACAAATTCAAGCGCCGCCACAGCAGATGGTTAAGCCAAAAGTTAAAACGAAAATTACAAGAATTGAAAAGCTATTGTACGTAACGTTTATTGGATTTTTATTATATGCCTGTGTAGCTTTTATTGGGAATAAAGCGGGCCTATATCAAGTTAATGTAGAAGCAGCGACGATAGAAGAACAAATTGTGAAAAAACAAAAGGAAAATCAAGAATTGCAGGCTGAAGTAGAGAAGTTAAGTCGTTATGAACGTATCGCTGAAGTTGCAAAAAAACACGGGCTAGAAATTAATGCGAATAACGTGAAAGGCCTAAAGTAAGGCAAATAGGTGTGAAGAAAAGATGAAGAGAAATATGACCAAATTTCATACCAATAAGGGAGCAGGTTATTTTATGATATTTTTCCTCCTGCTCTTTTTGCTGTTATTAGCCCGATTTTTTTACATACAAGTAACAGGAACAGTGGACAATCATGATTTGAAAAAACTTGCTGAGCAAAAACATAGTAAAAAAGGAGTTCTCGAAGCGAATCGAGGAACAATTTATGATCAAAATGGTCATGTACTAGCGCAAGACGCAAATTCTTATAAACTTGTAGCCGAGTTAAAAGGAGCTAACGCCGTTAAGGATAAAGAGGATACTGCAAAGAAAATCGCAGGAGTACTCGGAAAAGATGAAGATAAAATTTTAGGTACTTTAAATAAAGAAGGCAAAAGTCAAGTGGAATTTGGAACATTGGGTAAAGACTTGACGAAAGAAAAGAAAGAACAAATAGAAGCATTGAAATTGCCGGGAATATCTTTTATTACCGAAAATGCGAGAGTTTATCCAAACGGTGATTTTGCATCTTACGTCATAGGTCATGCGAAACCTGATGAAAATGGAATCTCAGTCGGTCAATTTGGCTTAGAAAAGAGTTTGGATAAATATTTAGGTGCTTCTAATGGTGAGGTAGCTTATACAGGTGACCGTAAAGGAGTATCTCTTGACGGTGGAAAAGTGAATGTAAAGGCACCTAAAAATGGAGATAATGTGTATTTAACGCTTGACCAACGTATTCAAAGTTATTTAGAAGACGCAATGAAAGAAGCAAGTAAACATTATGAACCAGAAAATTTAATAGGGATTGTTGCGGATCCGAAGACAGGGAAAATATTAGCGATGTCTAGTAAACCTAGTTATGACCCTAATGATCGTCAAATTAAATATTTCTTCAACGACGCCATTGCAAATGCGTTTGAACCGGGATCAACAATGAAGATTTTCACATTAGCGGCGGCCATTAATGAAGGTGTATACAATGGGCAAGACTTTTATCAGTCTGGTACATATCAAGTTGGTAATCGCAAAATAAAAGATCATAACGGCGGCGCCGGATGGGGTTCTATTACTTTTGATGAAGGGGTAGAGCGATCTTCAAACGTAGCGTTCGCAATTTTAGGGGATCAAAAACTTGGTCCAGAGCGTTTTCGAAAATATATTCACGGTTTTGGATTAGATGAAAAAACAAACATTGATTTATCTGGTGAAGGGTCAAATACAATTTTATTTGATCAACAAATACAACAAGTAACAACGGCATTTGGACAAGGTTCTACAGTTACGCCAATTCAACTTGTACAAGCTGCAACAGCAATTGCAAATGATGGTAAAATGATGAAACCTTATACAATTGATAAAATTGTGGATCCAATAACAGGTAAAGTACAGCTAGAGCATAAACCAGAAGAAGTAGGAAAACCTGTTACCAAAGAGACAGCAGCACAAGTAAGGCAATTACTAGAACGTGTTGTTACATCACCGAAAGGAACAGGAACTGCATATAAAATTGATGGGTATTCAGTCGGGGGGAAAACAGGTACAGCACAAATTCCTGACGGGAAAGGTGGCTATATGACAGGAAGAGAGAATTATATATTCTCATTCTTAGGTATGGCACCGATGGACGATCCGCAACTTGTTGTGTATGTGGCCGTTAAACAACCAAAATTAAAAGATGATGAAAACGGGGCTAAACCTTTAGCTGATATCTTTAAATATGTAACGAAAAATAGCTTAGAGTACTTAAAGATTAAGCCGAATGAAGTAAAAGATCCGAAAAAATATGTGAAAGAACAACAAACTGTCGTTCCAGATGTAACCGGAAAAACGATGGAAGAAGCGAAAAAAACAATTGATAAAGCAAAACTTCGTCCAATCGTATTAGGTGAAGGTAAAGTGCAGCAGCAAGTGCCAAAAGCAACTGAACAAACATTAAAGGGTGATCGAGTCTTCTTAGTAGGAGATAAACCTACAATGCCAAATATACAGGGATGGGCACTGCGTGATGTTATGAATTTAGCAAAAACATTAAAGCTTAACTTAAAACCTTCTGGTACAGGATATGTAACGGAACAAAGTGTGGCGGAAGGGACATTGTTGCAACCTGGTACAGAATTAGGTGTAACACTCGTACCACCACTTGAACCGCAGCAAGAAGCAGAAAAGCCATAATGGTAATAGGGAAGAAGTTCTAATTAAATAAGTACAAGCATATATTGGAACAAGCTAGGCGTAAGGGAGGCTTGTTCCAATATGCGTGTATCAAATGTAACGGTTAGAAAACGACTTATTTTTATACTTATATCGGGTATACTCATTTTCACTATTATCGATATTCGTCTTGGATATGTGCAATTTTTTCTTGGAAATATGTTAACGGATCGTGCGAAGGATTCATGGAGTCGTAATATTACTTTTGAACCAGAGCGAGGGAAAATTTTAGATCGAAATGGTGTGGAGCTTGCTACGAATAAAAGTGCACCGACCGTCTTTGTTGTGCCGAGGCAAATTGAAAAACCAGCAGAGACTGCAGAGAAGTTAGCTGCAGTATTAGGTGTGGAAAAAGATGATGTTTATAAGCGGATTACAAAAAAAGAATCGATTGTAAGGCTTGATAAAGGCGGAAGGAAAATATCGCATGACAAAGCGAAAGAAGTACGCGGATTAAGTTTAAAGGGTGTGTACATCGCAGAGGATTCTATCCGGTACTATCCATTCGGTAATTTTTTATCACACGTATTAGGATTTGCGGGCAGTGATAATCAAGGGCTTATGGGACTAGAGAAATATTATGATAAAGAGCTAAATGGTGATAAAGGTCATGTGCGATTTTTTGCAGACGCGAAAGGACAGAGAATGCCTAACGTTGGAGATGATTTCAAAAAACCAGAAGCCGGCTTGAATTTAGGATTAACAATTGATTCACGCATTACGAGGATTATGGAAAGAGAAATGAATATTGCGGAATCAACGTATAATCCTGACGGTATGATAGCAATTGCAATGAATCCGAAAAATGGTGAAATTTTAGGTATGTCAAGTCGACCAAGTTTTGATCCAGCAGATTTCCAAAGTGTTTCTCCGGAAGTATATAACAGAAATTTACCTGTATGGAGTACGTATGAGCCGGGGTCAACATTTAAGATTATTACATTAGCTGCAGCTTTGAATGAAAATTTAGTAGACTTAGAGAAAGATACATTTTATGATGATGGGGCAGCTGAAGTTGGTGGAGCTAGATTGCGGTGTTGGAAAGCTGGAGGCCATGGTAGCCAAACGTTTTTAGAGGTAGTTCAAAACTCTTGTAACCCAGGATTTATTGAACTTGGTGATCGTCTTGGTAAAGATCGATTGTTTAAATACATTCGCAATTTCGGGTTTGGACAGAAGACCGGAATTGATTTACAAGGTGAAGGTAGCGGGATTTTATTTAATTTAGATAAAGTTGGTCCAGTCGAGCAAGCGACGACTTCATTTGGGCAAGGTGTTTCTGTTACACCGATTCAACAAGTAGCAGCTGTAGCGGCGGCTGTAAATGGTGGAACTTTGTATCAGCCATATATAGCGAAGGAATTTATCGATCCGAAGAATAATCAAGTTGTCAGCAAAAAGACACCTGTTGCGAAAAGGGAAGTTATTTCCAAGGAAACTTCAGAGAAAGTTCGTTACGCATTAGAGAATGTTGTAGCGAAAGGTTCGGGTAAAGGGGCTTATATTGATGGATATCGTGTAGGTGGAAAAACTGGAACTGCTCAAAAGGTGAAAGATGGAAAATATTTAGATAATAACTATATTGTATCATTTATCGGTTTTGCTCCAGCTGACGATCCGCAAATTGTTGTTTATGTAGCAGTGGATAATCCAAAAGGAGTCACTCAATTTGGTGGAGTTGTAGCAGCACCTATTGTTGGGAATATTCTTCGTGACGCACTTCCTGTAATGGGAGTGGAACCGAGAAAAGAGCAAGTTGAGAAAGAATATAAATGGGGCGATACACCAACTGTGGAAGTTCCGAATTTAATTGGTATGAAAAAGAAAGATTTACAAACGCAACTTGTAGACTTGAAGCTTGATATAAGTGGTGATGGTGGGAAAGTAATTAAACAATCACCAGAAGCAGGAGCTAAAGTAAAAGAGGGTTCAAAAGTTAGAATTTACTTCGGGAATTAAAGGTAACTGATTGTGTTTTATGGTACAATTGGTGGAAGTGAGTTCTTTATAGAAAAATTGCTTTATTTGAGACGATAAGTGTCTCATTAATAAATAAATCTATTGATTAGACTATAGTAGCACTTACCTCCTATTTTTATATAACTAGGAGGTAACGTGTTACTTGCTAAAATAAGAGATAAATAAACAATGTAGAGAGGGTTTAGTGAAATGAAGTTGCATACACTTGTATCATGTTTGCATGATTTTCCAGTTGTTCCAACAGAAAATCCAGAAATAACATCTATTGAAGCGGATTCACGTAAAGTGAAAGAGGGAAGCTTATTTATATGTATGAAAGGATATACGGTTGATAGCCATGACTTTGCTAAGCAAGCAGCCGCACAAGGAGCGGCTGCTATTGTTGCGGAAAGACCAATTGATGTTGACGTTCCAGTTGTACTTGTGAAAAATACTTTTCGTTCGCTAGCGGTTTTAGCTGATTATTTTTATGGCCAACCAACACACAAGTTACATTTAATCGGTATTACAGGTACAAATGGAAAGACAACAACATCGCATATTATGGATGAAATTATGCGCGCACATGGTCATAAAACAGGGCTAATTGGAACGATTAATATGAAAATCGGTGATGAAACATTTGAGGTGAAAAATACAACACCAGATGCACTAACACTTCAACAGACATTTTCAAAAATGGTTGAACAAGGTGTGGATAGCACAGTAATGGAAGTTTCGTCTCATGCTTTAGATCTTGGCCGTGTACACGGGTGCGATTATGATGTTGCAGTATTTACGAATTTAACACAAGATCATTTAGACTATCATAAAACGATGGAAGAATATAAACATGCGAAAGGGTTGCTTTTCGCACAGCTTGGCAATAGTTATCATCATAATCGTGAAAAATACGCTATATTAAACAGTGATGATCCAGTAGCAGAAGAGTATATGCGAAGTACAGCAGCTACTGTTGTAACATACGGTATAGATGTTGCAAGCGACATTATGGCACGAGATATCGTAATGACGAGTGGCGGTACAACATTTACACTTGTAACACCGTATGAAACTGTAAATGTTACGATGAAATTAATTGGTAAGTTTAATGTATACAACGTGTTAGCTGCTACAGCAGCAGGTCTTGTTTCAGGAGTGAGCTTACAAACAATTATTGATGTAATTAAAGAGCTTGCTGGCGTTCCTGGACGTTTTGAAGTTGTTGATGGTGGACAAAATTACACAGTTATTGTTGACTATGCGCATACACCTGATAGCTTAGAGAACGTACTAAAAACAGCAAAACAATTTGCAAAAGGCGATGTATATTGTATCGTTGGTTGCGGTGGTGATAGAGATAGAACGAAAAGACCAATAATGGCAAGTGTCGCAACCGAATATGCAACTCACGCAATTTATACATCAGATAATCCAAGAAGTGAAGATCCGAAGGCTATTTTAGATGATATGGTAAATGATGTAAATAGGAATAATTATGAAGTAATTGTCGATCGAAAAGAAGCGATACGTTCCGCTATCTCGAAAGTAAAAGCAGAAGATATTATTATTATTGCTGGTAAAGGGCATGAAACGTATCAAATTATTGGTAAAGAAGTTCATCATTTTGACGATCGTGAAGTTGCTAAAGAAGCAATCACGGAGCGTTTAAACAACGAAGTGTAACAGCATGAGAGGAGGACTACATGTGCTTGAACAAGGTTTATTAGTAACGGCTGGGGTAGCATTCTTAATTTCTGTTGCCCTTTCGCCATTATTTATTCCATTTTTAAGAAAGTTAAAGTTCGGACAGAGTATTCGTGACGAAGGACCGAAGTCACACCAAAAGAAATCAGGGACACCAACGATGGGTGGTATTGTCATATATGTATCTATGATGGTGACTACGCTTATTATGGCGATTAAATTTAACAATTTAGGTGCAGAAGTATCATTGTTATTATTAGTTACATTTGGGTACGGATTAATCGGATTTTTAGATGACTACATAAAAGTAGTAAAGAAAAGAAATCTTGGTTTAACATCAAAACAAAAATTGATTGGTCAGCTTGTAATTGCTATTGCGTTCTTTTTAATTGGAAAAGGGCAAGCATTTCACACTTATATCATGATTCCGGGAACTGATGTTAAATTTGAATTAGGCTGGGCGTATTTTGTTCTCGTATTATTTATGCTTATTGGTGGATCAAATGCGGTTAATTTAACAGATGGTTTAGATGGTTTATTATCAGGAACAGCTGCTATTGCATTCGGAGCATTTAGTATTATTGCTGTAGCTCAAGAACAATTTGGGGTAGCGATTTTCTGTATGGCAGTTGTAGGAGCTGTACTTGGATTTTTAGTATTCAATGCGAATCCAGCGAAAGTATTTATGGGGGATACAGGTTCTCTAGCTTTAGGTGGTGCTATCGCAGCTGTAGCGATTTTGTTAAAACAAGAATTGTTACTCGTTATTATTGGCGGTGTATTCGTAGCGGAAACTTTATCTGTTATTATCCAAGTTATTTCGTTCAAAACAACAGGAAAGCGTGTCTTTAAAATGAGTCCATTACATCATCATTATGAATTATGTGGTTGGTCAGAGTGGCGCGTTGTTGTAACGTTTTGGTCTGTAGGATTTTTATTAGCTGTGCTAGGAATTTATATCGGGGTGTGGATGTAATTGAAAACTGTAACTGAATATCAAAATAAAAATGTTCTTGTATTAGGTATTGCTAAAAGTGGTTATGCAGCAGCTACTTTATTAAAAAAATTAGGGGCAAACGTCATTGTAAATGACGGGAAACCATTAGCGGGTAATGTGCTTGCAGCTGAGTTACAAGCGGAAGGAATGGATGTTGTATGTGGTGGGCATCCATTAGAATTGCTGGAGAGAAACATTTCACTTGTCGTAAAAAATCCAGGAATTCCATATTCTAATCCACTCTTAGTGGCGGCGAAAGAAAAACAAATTCCAATTGTAACTGAGGTTGAATTAGCATATTCCATTTCAGCAGCACCGTTTGTTGGGATTACGGGATCTAACGGTAAAACAACAACGACAATGTTAACGTTTGAAATGTTAAAAGAAGGACAAAAGTACCCAGTTATTGCGGGGAATATAGGTACTGTAGCTTGTGAAGTTGCACAATTGGCGAAGGAAAATGAAGTTGTCGTTACGGAACTTTCATCGTTTCAATTGATGGGAGTGGAATCGTTCCAACCAAAAATTGCAGCCTTTTTAAATTTATTTGAAGCGCATTTAGATTATCACGGGACGAAGAAAGAGTATGGTTTGGCGAAAGCGAATATTTTCAAAAACCAAACTGAAACAGATTATAGTATAATTAACGCAGATGATGCAGATGTCATGGCGTTATCGGCATATAGTAAAGGAAAGAAAGTATTATTTTCGACGACGAAAGAAATTGAAGCTGGTGCGTATATAAAAGATAACGCTCTTTATTTTAAAGGCGAAAAAGTAGTTAAAGTAAGTGATATTGTTTTACCTGGTAAGCACAATTTAGAAAATATTTTAGCAGCAATGAGTATTGCTAAATTATTAGGTGTTTCTAATGAAGCAATTACTGCTGTGTTAAAAAGTTTTACAGGTGTAAAACATCGCTTAGAATATGTAACAACGATTAATAATCGTAAATTTTATAATGATTCAAAAGCGACGAATATGCTAGCGACAGAAAAAGCATTATCTGCATTTACACAACCGATTGTATTATTGGTTGGTGGACTTGATCGTGGTAATGAATTTGATGATTTAATTCCATACTTTAAACATGTCAAAGCGATTGTGACATTTGGACAAACTGCACCAAAATTAGTAAGAGCGGCAGAAAAAGCAGGATTAGATGTAATTGAAAGTGTCGATACTTTAGATGATGCAGTAGTGAAGGCGTATGCTCATTCTACCGATGGTGATGTTATTCTTCTTTCACCAGCATGTGCAAGCTGGGATCAATTTAAAACATTTGAAGAAAGAGGAGACATTTTTATACAAGCTGTGCATAAACTTATATAAAGTAAATCAAAACATCAGTAGGCTAACACCTACTGATGTTTTGTTACATAGGGCAAAGGTTCTGCCCAAAGAGGTGGTGTTCATGGGTAATGAAGAAAACGCCTGATTTTATTCTCATCATCGTTACACTTGCATTGTTAACAATTGGAATGATTATGGTTTATAGTGCGAGTGCGGTTTGGGCCTCTTATAAAATGGGGGATTCATTCTTTTTTGCAAAAAGGCAATTGTTATTTGCAAGTCTTGGGGTAGTAGCTATGTTTTCTCTCATGAAAATTGATTATTGGGTGTGGCGTACGTATTCAAAAGTAATTTTACTAGTTTGTTTCGTTCTTCTTATTCTCGTTCTTATTCCTGGAGTAGGTCTCGTTCGTGGAGGGGCGCGAAGTTGGATTGGAATCGGGGCATTTTCTATCCAACCGTCAGAGTTTATGAAATTCGCGATGATTATTTTCTTAGCAAAATTTTTAGCGGAACGACAAAAATTAATTACATCTTTTAAACGAGGTTTACTACCGGCTCTTAGTTTTGTATTTCTTGCTTTTGGGATAATTATGTTACAGCCAGATCTTGGTACGGGAACGGTAATGGTTGGGACATGTATTATTATGATATTCATTTCGGGAGCAAGGGTCTTTCACTTTGCAATGTTTGGTTTGCTTGGTGCAGCGGGATTTGTAGGGTTAATCGCATCAGCACCATATCGAATGAAACGCATTACATCATATTTAGATCCGTGGTCGGATCCGCTCGGAAGTGGATTTCAAATTATCCAATCGTTACTCGCAATTGGACCTGGTGGTTTATTTGGGCTTGGGCTTGGACAAAGTAGACAAAAATTTCTTTATTTACCTGAACCACAAACAGACTTTATATTTGCGATCTTATCCGAGGAATTAGGTTTTATTGGTGGTTCATTTGTGTTATTATTATTTAGTCTATTATTATGGCGCGGGATTCGTATAGCATTAGGAGCGCCAGATTTATATGGTACGTTTTTAGCAGTAGGTATTGTGGCGATGATTGCGATTCAAGTAATGATTAATGTTGGTGTTGTAACAGGACTGATGCCTGTTACGGGTATTACTTTGCCATTTTTAAGTTATGGTGGATCAAGTTTGACCTTAATGTTAATGGCAGTAGGTGTATTATTGAATATAAGTCGCCATTCTCGCTATTAAACCCTGTTTAAAAGACAGGGTTTTTCGTGTGTGTGTGAAAATGCAATATGTATATAGAAATAAATACGATTGAATAAGAACAGGGAAGTGGAGGAATCAGTAGTGCGAGTATTAGTAAGTGGTGGGGGTACTGGAGGACATATTTATCCAGCTCTTGCTTTAATTAGAGAAATAAAAAAACTAAATCCTGAAGCAAGATTTTTATACATTGGTACAGAGAATGGATTAGAGAGTACCATCGTACCGAAAGCGGGTATTCCGTTCCAGTCTATTGTTATAAGTGGATTTAAACGAAAAATATCTCTTGATAATGTAAAAACAGTGATGCGTTTCCTAAAAGGTGTTCAAGATAGTAAACGATATATTCGTCGTTTTAACCCTGATATTGTGATTGGTACGGGTGGATACGTATGTGGGCCAGTTGTATATGCTGCGGCTAAATTAGGTATTCCGACTATTGTCCATGAACAAAATAGTGTACCTGGTGTAACGAATAAATTTTTAAGTCGTTATGTCGATAAAGTTGCAGTTTGTTTTGAAGCAGCTGCAGAACATTTTCCACAGTCAAAAGTGGTTATGACAGGTAATCCACGTGCATCAGAAGTAATGGACCAAAATGGAATGAAAGGAAAACGTTCGGTAGGACTATCCCTTTCTAAAAAATCCGTGCTTATTTTTGGTGGGAGCCGCGGGGCTAGACCGATTAACGATGCTTTTGTAGAAGCGATTGAACAATTTGGGAATAAAAGTTACGAAGTATTATATGTAACAGGCGAAGTACATTATGATAAAGTTATGGAAGCCGTGAAACAAAAAGGGAATCCGGATAATGTTATTATTAAACCTTTTATTCATAATATGCCAGAGGTACTGACGGGTGTAGATCTTGTTGTTTCAAGGGCAGGGGCTACAACGCTTGCAGAATTAACAGCGTTAGGAAAGCCGAGTGTATTAATTCCAAGTCCGTACGTAACAAATAACCATCAAGAAAAAAATGCACGATCAGTTGTTGATAAAGGAGCAGCTAAAATGCTACTTGAAAAAGATTTAACATCTGAAACGCTTATTCGTGACATTGATGAGATTTTATTGGATACACAAACATTACAAAATATGAAACTGGCTACTAAGCAACTTGGTATTCCAGATGCAGCAAATAAGCTATATGAAGTAATGAACAAGCTTATTAAAAAATAACATTAGGTGAACGCCCTGCATATTACTGTAATAAGGAGACTTGATATGGGGGAGATTGTCTATGGAACAATTAGTAAAAGAGCTTTTAGAAGCAAATGTTGGTCGCGTGTTAGTTAATGAACCGTTAGCGCGTTACACCACTATGAAAATAGGCGGACCAGCTGATATTTTAATTGTACCAAAGCATGTTGCTGGTATTGAGAAGACTCTAGAGTTAGTAAAGAAGTACAAGACAGGGTGGACTGCAATTGGTCGTGGTTCAAATCTTCTCGTATCTGATCAAGGTATAGAAGGTGTGGTTATTCGTTTAGGAGAAGGATTAGACCATTTAGAAGTCGAAAAACATAGAGTAAGAGTCGGTGCTGGATATCCCCTTATTAAATTGTCAACTTTACTTAGTCGACAGGGATTAGCGGGCCTGGAATTTGCAAGTGGTATTCCAGGAAGTGTTGGCGGTGCAGTGTATATGAATGCAGGCGCTCATAAGTCCGACATATCGAGTGTATTAACGAAAGCTCGTATTTTGTTTGACAATGGAACAATTAATTGGTTGACGAATACCGAAATGGGCTTTTCTTATCGCACATCTGTATTGCAAATGAAACGCCCTGGTATTGTTTTGGAAGCTGAATTCCAATTGGAGGTAGGCGAACGTGAGGGAATTGTAAGAAGCATGCAAAAGAATAAAGAGTATCGCCGTGAAACGCAGCCTTGGAATCACCCTTGTGCAGGAAGTATATTTCGAAATCCAGTCCCCTATTTTGCAGGAGATTTAATAGAAAAATCAGGGCTTCGTGGTTATACAATAGGTGGAGCTCAAATTTCTGAAATGCATGGGAATTTTATTGTTAATACTGGTGTGGCATCAGCGCAAGATGTATTAGACTTAATCGAATTGGTAAAGCGTACAATTAAAGATAAATTTGGTGTTGATATGCATACAGAAGTAGAAATAATTGGAAGATAACGGTTGTTCGTTCCGCTCATTATCATTTATGTTATAATAAGAAGATAAGAACGGCATGAGGAACATGCCGTTCTTTATGTTACATAGGGGGATCGTACATGAAAAATAGTAAAGTGATTAAACTACAAGATCGTGTACCAAAATTAAAGAATCAAAATAAAAAAAATAAGAAACCTGTTAATCATCGGTTAATTTTATACATATCGATTTTATTTTTATTAGTACTCTTTTTAATTTATTTTCGGTCTCCGCTTAGTAATATAAAAAAGATAAGTGTCTTTGGAAATCATTATATGACAGATGAACAAGTTATGAAGGAATCAGGTGTGACATATGATACGAGTTATTTCCGAGTAACAGCACATAAAGCAGAAGAAAACTTAACGAAACGAAAAGAAATTAAAGAGGTAAATGTAAAAAAACGTTTCCCAAACAAAATTGATGTTCATATCGAAGAATATTTAACAATTGGCTATATAAACAAAGATGGAAAATTACAACCGTTATTAGAAAATGGGAAAACACTCGATGTACTTCCGAACGGAAAGCTTCCAGTTGCAGCACCAATTTTTGAACCATTTAAAGAGGAAAAAATGAAGGAATTAATTGCAGAACTAGAAAAATTAACGCCAACTATTTTAAGGTCTATTTCTGAAATTCGTTATACACCAACGAACGCAAATGAAGATCATCTTACTTTATATATGAATGAAGGATATGAAGTGAGCACCACTATTCAAAATTTCGCAAAGCGAATGGAAGCTTATCCACTTATTTTAAAAACAATTGAACCTGGTAAGAAGGTTTTAATTGACTTAGAAGTGGGTGCATATACGAAGGAACTAGGTGCTGAAGAAAAGAAAGAATAGAATGATAGTTTTTACTGCGTTATTACGTATGAAATGAAACAAACGTTCTTTTATATGGATGCTAATTTGCAAGAATGCTTAATTTGATGAAAAAAATGTAAATTTTCTTAGATTCATACTAGGATTGGTACAAGTTTCACTTTTCTACAAGTACATCTTAGTGTAGACTTATACTTGGCGGTAATCTTTACACTTGAAATATAATTATTTCAAGATAGAGCAGTTATTTACAGGTTACTGCGATATTCTTAAATGAATGTTAAATAAAAATAAGAAAAATATAGGGTTAAAAAAGGGAAACGTATAAAGACGTTGAATATTTTTCTTATAAATAGTAAAGTTGCGATTGTTGTTCCATATATTGAGTTGTATGGTATAAATAAAGAAGGAGGTGCCAAAGAATGAACAGCAATGAAATATATGTTAGTCTTGACATCGGTACATCCAATGTTAAAGTCATCATTGGTGAAATGGTTAATGATAGCTTAAACATTATTGGTGTTGGAAACGTAAAATCAAATGGTTTGAAAAAGGGATCGATAGTTGATATAGATGAAACTGTTCGATCAATTAAAAAAGCAATTGAACAAGCTGAGCGCATGGTGGGTATCCACATTGAGCAAGTTGTAGTAGGTGTCAATGCAAACCAGGTACAGTTGCTCCCGTGTCACGGAGTAGTCGCTGTTTCAAATGAAGATCGTGAAATCGGGAATGAAGATGTCTTACGCGTTCTAGATGCAGCGCAAGTTGTGTCAATTGCTCCTGAACGTGAATTTATTGATGTGGTACCTCGACAGTTCATTGTAGACGGTCTTGACGAGATTAACGATCCACGCGGGATGATCGGTGTAAGATTAGAAATGGAAGGTACACTTATTACAGGCTCGAGAACTTTACTACATAACCTACTTCGTTGTGTAGAAAAAGCAGGTCTTGAAATTGTTGATATTTGTCTGCAACCTTTAGCGGCAGCGACAGTTGCGTTATCTTCGGATGAAAGAAATAGAGGGGTAGCACTTGTTGATATGGGTGGAGGATCTACAACCTTATCTATTTTTAAAGATGGAGAGTTGCAAGCAACGAGCGTATTGCCATTAGGTGGAGATCATATAACGAAGGATATAGCGATTGGGCTGAAAACTTCAACAGAAAATGCAGATCAAATTAAGCTGAAATATGGACATGCTTTTTATGATACAGCATCTGAAGAAGAGATGTTTACGGTTCCTATTATGGGAAGCGATCAAACAGAACAATATTCTCAGTTGGAATTATCGGATATAATAGAGGCTCGTGTAGAGGAAATTTTAATGTTTGTTCAAGATGAAGTGCATAAGTTAGGAGTAAAGCAAGCTGCTTCTGGATATGTACTAACTGGTGGGATAGCTTCTATGCCAGGTGTTCTTGATCTTGCATACGATATTTTACATGAAAATGTTCGTATAGCAACTCCTGATTATATTGGTGTTCGTGAGCCTCAATATACAAGTGGAGTTGGATTAATTAAACATTCTTATCAAAAAGCTAAATTACGTGGGAAAAATGTGCAGGAAAAGCAAGAACATTTTGAACCAGTACCAGCACCAATGCCGGTACAACAGCAACCTGCGAAACAAAAAACTCGTAATCAAAACAATACTAATCAAAATGATGACCGCATGATGTCAAAAGTAAAACGTGCATTCCGTTATTTATGGGATTAAAATTGGACACGAAAAATGAGGTTCTAGGGGGATTTCGACATGTTAGAGTTTGATACTACTCAAGATCAATTAGCGAATATAAAAGTTATCGGTGTCGGCGGTGGCGGAAACAATGCTGTAAACCGTATGATTGAACACGGTGTACAAGGTGTAGACTTTATCGCTGTGAATACTGATGCACAAGCATTAAATCTATCAAAAGCTGAAACGAAAATGCAAATTGGTGGAAAATTAACGCGTGGACTTGGTGCAGGCGCAAACCCTGAAGTAGGGAAAAAAGCTGCAGAAGAAAGTAAAGAACAGATTCAAGAAGCGCTTCGTGGCGCGGATATGGTCTTCGTAACTGCTGGTATGGGCGGCGGAACTGGAACTGGTGCAGCTCCAGTTGTTGCTCAAGTTGCAAAAGAACTAGGCGCGTTAACAGTTGGTGTTGTAACACGTCCATTTACATTTGAAGGGCGTAAACGTGCAACTCAAGCTGCATCTGGTATTGCGTCATTTAAAGAAAATGTAGATACACTTATCGTAATTCCAAATGATCGCTTATTAGAGATTGTTGATAAAAATACGCCAATGTTAGAAGCGTTCCGTGAAGCAGATAACGTATTACGTCAAGGTGTTCAAGGTATTTCTGATTTAATTGCTACACCAGGTCTAATTAACTTAGACTTTGCAGACGTAAAAACAATTATGTCTAATAGAGGTTCTGCTTTAATGGGTATCGGTTCTGGTAATGGTGAAAATCGTGCTGCTGAAGCTGCGAAAAAAGCGATTTCTAGTCCATTACTAGAAACATCTATTGATGGAGCTCAAGGTGTTATTATGAACATTACGGGCGGCGCAAACTTAAGTTTATATGAAGTACAAGAAGCAGCAGACATTGTAGCTTCAGCTTCGGATCCAGAAGTAAATATGATCTTCGGTTCTGTTATTAATGAAGGATTAAAAGATGATATCGTTGTCACTGTAATTGCAACTGGTTTTGATGATAGTGCTTCGACACAACCACCAAAACCAATTATCCGTCCGACTGCGAATCACACGCAACAGCAACAACAACCAGTAGCTCAACCTTCAAAACAACGTGAAGTTAAGCGTGAAATGAAACGTGAAGAGCCGGTTATGCATGATCGTCATACAGATTCAGATGACATCGATATTCCAGCATTCTTACGTAACCGTCGTAGACGATAAAAGAAAAGGAGCTTTCATGCTCCTTTTTTTTGTTGTCTAAATGGAAAAGATCTGCTAAGCAGATCTTTTTTTATTATTTTGCATATGGAGAGCCCAGTCCTATTTTTAAGCCATAAGCTGTGATAAATAAATTGAAACTTTAATTAATCGGGGGTGTTCATCCGAAAATGATTGTTAGCCCGACTCTCACTTAACTTCTGTACTTTTTTATAGTTGAATTTTGAGGCAGGGTCTTACTGCCCGCAAATAGCAAGATAAACTTTGTATATATATAATTCAATTATTATGTATACAAGTAAGAAATTTATATTATTCTATGAAAAATACATTTTTATTTTTTACCGACAGATTATGTCTAGAAATCACAAAATAACAAAAAAACCCCTCCACCAATTGACACACTTTCCTATTGGATATGCATTATACTAGTCTCAACTCAAAAAAAGAGGTGAATTGTTTGGTTGTTTACGCCGACATTGTTTGGTTGTTAAACGCCTGCATTGATTTTCTTTTACTTTTATTAACAGCCACCGTGTTAAAAAAGAGAATCAAAAGATGGAGGCTTGTGTTAGGGGCATTTATAGGTTCAACTATTGTTATTTTCGCCTTTACGCCTTTTGCTTCTATGATGACACATCCAATTATGAAACTATTGTACTCGTTACTTATTGTGTATACAGCATTTGGGTTTTCGACATTTAGAAATTATACACAAACTGTTTTTACTTTCTATTTTGTAACCTTTATGGTTGGTGGAGGATTAATTGGAACGCATTACTTTTTGCAAACGAACGAAATGGTAAATGGGTTAGTTCAATCTAAATCAGTTTCTTACGGTGATCCAATTAGTTGGTTGTTTGTTATTTTTGGTTTTCCAGTAATTTATTATTTTTCTAAAAAGCGTATAGAAAGCGTAGAGGTCACAAAGATACACTATGATCAAATCGTGAAAGTGAAAATTCAATTAGCTGGAGAGGAACTAGAACTAGCAGGTCTAATTGATAGTGGGAACCAACTTTATGACCCGTTAACGAAAACACCCGTTATGATTATGCATATTTCATCATTAGAACATTGTTTGCCAGCTTGGTTAACAGAACAAATTTATTCCAAAACAGAAATTCCTCAAATACCAGAAAATGATTCTGGGTGGGCGACGAAACTACGTTTAATTCCTTTCCGAGCAGTAGGAGTAGAGAATCAATTTTTATGGGCAATTAAGCCAGATTGTGTGCAAGTTCATCATGAAGGTTTGGTTGTTGTAAACAAAGTACTGATTGGATTAAATACACAACAATTATCTACCAATGGAGAGTATCAATGCATTGTACATCCGAAAATGTTGATTTCGCAAAAGATGGTAATTGCTTAATTATGAGAGGCGGGATAATATGGTGAAATTTAAATTTTATTTGGTATACCTTTGGTATAAAGTATTGCTGAAATTAGGAATTAAGACCGATGAAATTTATTATATTGGTGGAAGTGAAGCGTTGCCACCGCCGTTAACGAAAGAAGAAGAGGCAGTTCTTTTGAATAAATTACCAAATGGAGATCAAGCTGCGAGGTCGATGCTTATTGAACGTAACCTAAGGCTTGTTGTATATATAGCAAGAAAATTTGAAAATACAGGGATCAATATTGAGGATTTGATTAGTATAGGAACAATTGGTCTTATTAAGGCAGTGAATACATTTAATCCAGAAAAGAAAATTAAATTAGCAACATATGCATCTCGTTGTATAGAAAATGAAATTTTAATGCATTTGCGTCGAAATAATAAAAATCGTTCGGAAGTTTCTTTTGATGAACCGCTTAACATTGATTGGGACGGAAATGAACTGTTATTATCAGATGTTTTAGGTACAGATGATGACATTATTACAAAAGATTTAGAAGCTACTGTAGATCGTCATCTTTTAATGAAAGCATTGCATCAATTAAATGATCGTGAAAAACAAATTATGGAGCTTCGGTTTGGACTCGCTGGTGGCGAAGAGAAGACACAAAAAGATGTGGCTGATATGCTTGGGATTTCACAGTCTTATATTTCTCGTTTGGAAAAAAGAATTATAAAAAGATTACGAAAAGAATTTAATAAAATGGTGTGAAGAATAAGACCAGTCGGTATCTAGACTGGTCTTATTCTTTTTTGTGCATTAGGAAATATGATATTTGTGAAAAATGATGGAAAAACCGTATGCATAAAATCTCCTTCAAAGGAAATACTTTACACTGTACAGCAACTCCCGATAGGAGGGAACACTTTGACGAGAAACAAAGTAGAAATTTGCGGTGTTGATACAGCTAAACTTCCAGTACTAAAAAATGAAGAGATGCGTAAATTATTTCGTGAAATGCAAAGTGGAGAGATAAGCGCCAGAGAGAAATTAGTGAATGGAAACTTACGTCTTGTACTGAGCGTCATCCAAAGATTTAATAACAGAGGAGAATATGTTGATGATTTATTTCAAGTTGGTTGCATTGGACTTATGAAATCCATTGATAACTTTGATTTAGGCCAAAATGTAAAGTTTTCAACGTATGCTGTGCCGATGATTATTGGAGAAATACGCAGATATTTGCGTGATAACAATCCAATTCGTGTATCTCGCTCATTACGAGATATTGCGTATAAAGCGTTGCAAGTAAGAGAAAAATTGATTGCTGAAAATTCAAAAGAACCAACAGCAATGGATATTGCGAAAGTTCTTGAAGTGACACATGAAGAAATTGTTTTTGCGTTAGATGCTATTCAAGACCCAGTTTCATTATTTGAACCGATTTATAACGATGGAGGAGATCCTATCTTTGTTATGGATCAATTAAAGGATGAAAAACAAAAGGACGAGCAGTGGGTTGAAGAACTAGCGTTGAAAGAAGGGATGAAGCGTTTAAATGATCGTGAGAAAATGATTATTCGAAAACGGTTCTTCCAAGGAAAGACACAGATGGAAGTTGCCGAAGAAATTGGGATTTCTCAAGCACAAGTATCACGTTTGGAGAAGTCTGCTATTAAGCAAATGAATAAGACGATTCAAGGATAAGGTCCTCACCAGCTATGGTGAGGCCTTTTTTATATATAATATTTTGCGCTCATAGTAGAGTGGGGAGGTTCATATAATGAAAATAAAATGGATGTTCTATTAGTAGCGGTTATATACTGTTTATCCACTTCAAAATTCGGCTGAAGTAAGAAGAGCCGGAGCTACCCGTAAAAATCCGATTAGCATGGACTAATAATCAGTAGGGATGGGGAAAATCCCACTGATTAAGGTTTCACTTTATTTGAGAGCGTACTTACGATTTATGATATAAGGGAGAGGATGGAACATGATACGAATTTCGGATTTTCAAATGAAGGATGTTGTAAATATTTCAGATGGAAAAAGGCTTGGAAATATTGGAGATATTGATTTTGATATAGACACAGGAAAGATTAGGGCAGTTATTATTTCCAAGCAGACACGTATGCTTGGACTCTTTGGAAAGGAAGTAGAATTTGTGATTCCTTGGGAGCGAATTATGAAAATTGGGGAAGATGTCATACTTGTCAGAGTAGATAATATTAATTCTGTAACAGAATCAATACAAACACCGACAATTTCATAAAGAATATTACAAATTCCTCTTTTTTTTCAGTTGTCATTATGAAAAAATAAAAGTATGGTAAAATAGACAGGAAGTACCATGCTTTTTTCTGTTATTTTAATTAAAAGGAGTCGCTTTATGAGAGAACCATTTAAATATGCGGACGGTATACTGTATTTACAAGCGTGGAAAGAACTTGGAAACATTACTGTTGGATTTACGACAAAAGATGGTGGAGTAAGTACAGGCTCCTTTCATGCGATGAATTTAGGATTACATGTGAATGATATCGTGGAGAATGTTCATGAAAACAGACGCATTTTAGCGAATAAGTTACAAAAACCATTAGAAAAATGGATTTGCTCTGAACAAGTTCATGACCATCATGTTGAGAAAGTAGGACTGCAAGAAAAAGGGAAAGGCGTTTATTCATATGAAGACGGTATTCCGAAAACGGATGGCATTTATACGACTAACAAAGATGTTCTCTTAACATCTTGTTACGCTGATTGTGTTCCGCTCTATTTTTATGCACCATCACATGATATGATAGGACTTGCGCATGCTGGGTGGAAAGGGACTGTAACAGAGATTGCGAAAGAAATGATTCAAAAGTGGAATGCAGAAGGTGTTTCAAGTGATGAAATTCATGTCGCAATTGGTCCTGCAATCGGATCATGTTGTTATGTTGTTGATGATCGTGTATTAACAGCAGCAAAGCAAGTAGTAAACGGATCTGTTCCCTATAAATTAATTTCTGATGGTCAGTATGCAATTAATTTAAAAGAAGTTAATCGTATATTATGTGTACAAGCAGGCATAAAAGAAGAACATATTGTAATGTCATCTCTTTGTACAAGCTGTGAAGAACAATTATTTTTCTCTCATCGTCGTGATCAAGGTAAGACGGGGAGAATGTTGAGTTTCATAGGTTTTAAGGAGGAGTGAAGTAAGTGACAGTGCAAGGGAATTTAGCAGATGTAAACGAAGTAATTAAAGAATCTTGTGTACGAGCTGGACGTTCGATGAAAGATATTAAGCTCGTTGCAGTTACAAAAACTGTAGGGATTGAAAAAACAAGCGAAGTAATTGAAACAGGAATTATTGATTTAGGTGAAAATAGAAATGAAGGTTTCTTACAAAAATACGAGCATTTCGGTTCAAAAGTGAATTGGCATTTTATTGGATCATTGCAAACGAGAAAAGTAAAAGAAATCATTAATGAGATTGATTATTTACATTCATTAGATCGTCTTTCGCTTGCAAAAGAAATTCAAAAACGTGCTGATAAGAAAGTTAAATGCTTTATTCAAGTGAAAACATCATCTGAAGAATCAAAGCAAGGATTGGCGATAGAAGAAACAATTTCTTTTATTCAAAGTTTGCAAGAATTGGATAAGATTGAAGTGGTAGGATTAATGACAATGGCTCCGTTTACAGGAGAAGAGGAAGAGATTCGTCGCTGCTTTAAGGAATTGCGCATGCTACAGACAGAGGTGCAGGAGCTAGAATTATTACATGCACCATGTAAAGAATTATCAATGGGAATGTCAAATGATTACACGATTGCAATTGAGGAAGGCGCTACATATATTCGTTTGGGAACGGTTTTAGTAGGAAAAGCGTAGGAGGAAGGAGAAAGTTATTATGAGTTGGTCAAAAGTAAAATACTTCTTTTTTGACACACCGGAAGAAAAAGAAGCAGCTCAATATAGTTATGAAAAGGAGCAAACAGACATGAAAAAGCAACAAGATCCCCCAGAACAACAAGATGTTCCGTTTGCGAAAGTGCAACCGAAGCAAAATGTAGTGAGTATTGAAACAGCGAAGCAATCTTCAAAAGTTGTTTTACTAGAACCACGTACATATTCGGAAGCGCAAGGCATTTCGGATCACTTAAAAGGTAGACGAGCTGTTGTAATTAATTTGCAAAGAATGTCTACAGATCAAGCTGTACGTATCGTTGACTTTTTAAGTGGTACTGTATACGCTATAGGCGGGGATATTCAAAAAATA
This sequence comes from Bacillus sp. RC252, assembly GCF_044909215.1. Lineage (NCBI taxonomy): Bacteria > Bacillati > Bacillota > Bacilli > Caryophanales > Bacillaceae > Bacillus > Bacillus sp. RC252. The sequence goes on from NZ_JBIYDV010000006.1 coordinate 174,657, forward strand.
GGCCCGAAAACATTTATGTGTACACCTGAAAATGTTGATATCGTTGGTGCGATTTCAGAGTTATTCGGTGAAGAAGAAGAGACAAATATAAAGAGGTGGTAATACGCCATGACAACAGTTTTAACAGTGTTACTTACTGCTATCGAGATTTACTCGTGGGCACTAATTATTTATATTCTCCTATCATGGTTTCCTGGCGCAAAGGAATCAGCTTTTGGAGATTTTCTTGCGCGTATTTGCGAACCGTATTTAGAGCCGTTTAGGAGGTTTATTCCACCATTTGGTATGATTGATATTTCTCCACTTGTTGCTATTGTTGCCTTGAAACTTGCTAGAGGTGGTTTAGTGAGTTTATTCAACTATTTTTTATAGTGTGAGGTTAAATACATGAGCATCTATGAGCATTTTAGACCTGATGAAGAGGTCTTTGTGGATAAAGTATTAGAGTGGAAACAGGCTGCTGAGTACCATCAAGTCAAGTTAACAGATTTTCTTGATCCAAGACAGCAACAAATTGTTTCTATGGTAATAGGGCAAGGAGATGTAGCTGTACGGTTTGATGGTGCGATGCCTGAAGCCGAACGGAAAAGAGCACTAATTTATCCAGATTATCTAGAATTAAATGAAGAGGAATTTCAAGTAGAAGTATTAGAAATTGACTATCCTTCCAAGTTTTTTACGCTAGAACATAGGCAAATATTAGGTGCATTCATGTCGCTTGGTTTAACAAGGGAAAAATGTGGTGATATTTTGCTTCAAGAAGACCGTGCCCAAATTGCAGTTGCCAAAGAAGTTGTATCGTATATTGAAATGAACTTACAATCAATAGGGAAAATGAAAGTCACACTCTCTCCTATACAAGTAGAGAAAATTTTGCGTGTAGGTGAAAAATGGGGAGAAAAATCTGGGACTGTTTCGTCACTTCGTCTAGATGTTTTATTAGCTGAAATGCTACATATATCTAGGCAGAAGGTACAGCCTCTTATAAAAGGTGGCTTAGTAAAAGTCAATTGGAAAACAGTAGAGCAAACTTCGTATGAATGTTTTCCTGGGGATGTTTTCTCGGTTAGAGGGTATGGGAGAAGTAAATTATTTTCTGTAGAAGGTAAAACGAAGCGCGACAAATGGAGAGTTTTGTATGGTATACTAAAATGATTGGTTTTTTAGAAGGAAATTCTCTTATTTTGTCGAAGAAAAGATATAATTGAAAGAGGAAATTTAGATAACTACTTGGAGGTGGCGTTGTGCCGTTAACACCATTAGATATTCATAACAAAGAATTTGGTCGCGGGTTTCGTGGCTACGATGAAGATCAAGTAAATGAGTTTCTTGATCAAATCATCAAAGATTATGAATTAGTCATTCGTGAGAAAAAAGCTTTAGAAGAAAAGGTTGCACAATTAGAAGGAAAGTTAGATCATTTTTCTAATATTGAAGATACGCTGAACAAATCTATCATTGTCGCACAAGAAGCTGCTGAAGAAGTGAAGCGTAATGCACAAAAAGAAGCAAAATTAATTGTACGTGAAGCAGAAAAAAATGCAGATCGTATCATTAATGAAGCGTTAGTGAAATCAAGAAAAGTTGCTTTTGATATTGAAGAGTTGAAGAAACAAGCGAAAGTATTCCGAACTCGTTTCCGTATGTTATTAGAAACACAACTTGAAATGTTAAACAACGATGATTGGGATAAACTAATTGAATTAGAAGACGAAGTGGACGAACTGTTGAAAAAAGAAGAAACAGTGTAAGCTTGACGTTTTTCTCATTATTACATATAATTTTAAACAACATATTTATTAAGAAAAACGAAGATAGGGATAAGTACCTTTTTCATACCTTATATAGCGAACTGAGGATGGTGTAAGCTCAGGATAAGGAGATAATGGGAATATCACCCTGGAGTTCCGCGCTGAACAAATTTAGTAAGCGTAGGCGTATATTCGCGTTAAGAATATAAAGAGGACCTTATGCATTTGTATATGGTCTACTAGGGTGGTACCGCGGGAGACTTTCTCGTCCCTTTTTGGGGATGAGAGGTCTCTTTTTTATTCCCTTTTTTAAGGTCTGTTGTTTATATATTTAAGGAGGAATTGAGCATGGAGTACAAAAATACATTACTAATGCCAAAAACAGAGTTCCCAATGCGTGGGAATTTACCAAAACGTGAGCCTGCAATGCAAGAACAGTGGGCTGAAATGAATATTTATGAAAAGGTACAAGAACATACGAAAGGTCGTCCTTTATTTGTACTGCATGATGGACCTCCATATGCGAATGGTGACATTCATATGGGACATGCATTAAATAAAGTGTTAAAAGACTTTATTGTTCGTTATAAATCAATGACTGGATACTGTGCACCATATGTACCAGGTTGGGATACACACGGTTTACCGATTGAACAAGCTTTAACGAATAAAGGTGTAAAACGTAAAGAAATGACAGTTGCTGAGTTCCGTAAGTTATGCGCAGAGTATGCATATGAGCAAGTAGAACGTCAACGTGAACAATTTAAGCGTTTAGGTGTACGTGCAGATTGGGATAATCCATATATTACTTTAGAGCCAGCTTATGAAGCACAACAAATTAAAGTGTTTGGTGACATGGCGAAAAAAGGTTATATCTATAAAGGACAGAAACCAGTTTACTGGTCTCCAACGAGTGAATCAGCTTTAGCAGAAGCTGAAATTGAATACCAAGATAAAAAATCAGCATCTATTTACGTAGCATTCCCTGTAAAAGATGGAAAGAACGTATTAGAAGGTGATGAGAAATACATTATTTGGACAACAACGCCTTGGACGTTACCTGCAAACTTAGGTATTTCTGTTCACCCAGAACTTGAATATGCTATTGTGAAAGTAAATGATGAGAAATATATCATCGCTTCTGAACTATTTGAGACAGTTGCAAAAACGTTAGAGTGGGAAAATGCTGAAGTTGTGAAAACGGTAAAAGGTAGCGAACTTGAGTATACAGTTGCAAAACATCCATTCTACGATCGTGACTCATTAGTTATGCTAGGAGAGCACGTAACAACAGATGCAGGTACAGGTTGTGTTCATACAGCACCAGGGCACGGGGAAGATGACTTCGTTGTTGGTAAAAAGTATGGCTTAGAAGTACTTTGCCCAGTTGATGATAAAGGTGTATTAACAAATGAAGCACCTGGATTTGAAGGCTTATTCTATGATAAAGCTAACAAGCCAATTACGGAAAAATTAGAAGAAGTAGGCGCGTTACTGAAACTAACATTCATTACGCATTCATACCCACATGATTGGAGAACGAAAAAACCAATTATTTTCCGTGCGACAGCGCAGTGGTTTGCATCTATTGAAGCGTTCCGTAAAGAATTATTAGAAGCTGTTGCGGAAACAAAATGGGTACCAGCATGGGGAGAAACTCGTCTTCATAATATGGTTCGTGACCGTGGTGACTGGTGTATTTCTCGTCAGCGTGCATGGGGTGTGCCAATTCCTGTATTCTATGCAGAAAATGGTGATCCAATTATTACAGATGAAACAATTAATCATGTAGCAGATTTATTCCGTGAGCACGGTTCTAACGTATGGTTCGAGCGTGAAGCGAAAGATTTATTACCAGAAGGATTTACACATACAGGTAGCCCAAATGGTGAATTCCGTAAAGAAACAGACATCATGGATGTATGGTTCGATTCAGGTTCTTCTCACCAAGCGGTATTAGAAGAGCGCGAAGACTTACAACGTCCAGCTGATTTATATTTAGAAGGATCTGACCAGTATCGTGGTTGGTTTAACTCTTCATTATCAACAGCAGTTGCTGTAACTGGTAAAGCTCCATATAAAGGCGTACTAAGCCATGGTTTCGTACTAGATGGTGACGGACGTAAAATGAGTAAGTCGATTGGAAACATCGTCGTACCGAAGAAAATTATGGATCAATTAGGCGGAGACATTTTACGCTTATGGGTATCTTCTGTTGACTATCAATCTGATGTACGTATTTCAGATGATATTTTAAAACAAGTAGCAGAAGTGTATCGTAAAATCCGTAATACATTCCGTTTCTTATTAGGAAACTTAGATGATTTTAATCCAAGTGAAAATACAGTAGCGGTAGCTGAACTTCGTGAAGTAGATCGTTACATGTTAGTGAAGTTAAATGACTTAATTACAAAAGTAAAAGATGCATATGAAACATATGACTTTGCTGCTGTATATCATGCAATTCACAACTTCTGTACAATTGATCTAAGTTCATTCTACTTAGACTTTGCAAAAGACATTCTATACATTGAAGGTGCAGATCACGCGGATCGTCGTGCAATTCAAACTGTATTATATGATGTTCTTGTTGCATTAACGAAACTTGTAACGCCAATCTTACCTCATACAGCTGATGAAGTATGGCCATATGTTCCTGGTGCAGAAGAAGAAAGCGTACAGTTAACTAATATGCCAGAAGCTACAGAAGTAGAGGGTTCAGAAGCGTTAAGAGCAAAATGGGATGCATTTATGACATTACGTGATGACGTTTTAAAAGCGTTAGAAGTAGCTCGTAATGAGAAGGTAATTGGTAAGTCATTAAATGCGAGCATTACGCTATATCCGACTGCGGAAATGAAGGCTATGTTAGAGTCTATTAGCGAAGACTTAAAGCAATTATTCATCGTCTCTGAGTATAAACTTGGTGGTACAATTGAAGAAGCGCCAACAGAAGCACCAAAGTATGAGCATACAGCTGTAGTTGTAGCACAGGCGACAGGTGAGACGTGTGAACGTTGTTGGGTTGTTTCAGAAACAATTGGTAAAGATGCAGAACATGAAACATTATGTGAGCGTTGTGCAACGGTTGTTAAAGAAAATTATGTAAAATAATGAAAAAAGCTGACTGCTCATAATAGCAGTCAGTTTTTTGTTGATGATATATCGAAATAACTTTCACTCTCTTTCCTATGAAGGAAAAATGTGTGTGAGGTAAGCGTGGAAATTTCGGACACACTAATTGTACATTGCAGCTGGGAGGAATGTACACGTGAATGAAATTTATATGGAAATAAAAGAAGAATTGCAATTGATGAGAAAAGAGTTGCAAGATAGACTGGCTAAAGAAGCAATGCACACATACTATATGGAATTTGGGCAAGAACTTGGATACGAAATAAAGGAAGAGGCAAAGAAAAAATTGCTATTACATGATATAAAAGAGGATTTAAAAGATGTAGAACGTGCATTGTTTAAAATGGAAATAGATATGTACGGTATTTGTGAAGAAACTGGAAGAGCGATTTCTACAAAACAAATGAAAACAATGCCGACTGCTCGTACTATTCATGAATTTTTCTATGAAAAGGTAAATGTATGAATACGCACAACGATATTATGTTACCTTTTTTTAATTTATTTTATTCTTCTACAAAGGTTCATTGTGAAAAGGTAGCAGCTATGCTAAAATTTTGAGGTACACTGTCTTTGTGGGGGAAATGAAAATGATATATTATGTAATAGCGTTATTTGTCATTGCCATCGATCAAATATCGAAGTGGCTAATTGTAAAGAACATGGAATTGGGTACGAGCATTCCGATTATCGATAATGTATTATACATAACATCTCATCGAAATAGAGGAGCTGCCTGGGGTATTTTAGAAAATAAAATGTGGTTTTTCTACATTATTACAGTCATTTTCGTAGGATTTATCGTATTTTATATGAAAAAATATGCGAAAACGGACAAGCTTCTAGGTATTTCATTAGGTCTAATTTTAGGCGGAGCAATTGGCAATTTTATTGATCGTGTATTTAGACAAGAAGTAGTGGATTTCATTCACGTGTATATTTTCTCGTACAACTATCCGGTATTCAATATAGCTGACTCAGCATTATGTATTGGAGTTGTATTAATTATTATTCAAACAGTATTAGAAGGAAAGAAAGCGAAGGAGTAATTGAATGAGTGAAGTAGTACAAGTAACAGTTGCAGAAGAACAAAAAAGCGAGCGAATTGATAAATTCGTTGCAGAAATAAACAGTGAATGGTCACGTTCACAAGTGCAGCAATGGATTAAAGATGCTGTTGTGACAGTAAATGGGAAATCAGTTAAAGGGAATTATAAAGTAAAAGGAAATGATGAAATTACAGTAACAATTCCCGAGCCAGAAGAGTTAGATATTCAACCGGAAGATATGAATTTAGAAGTTTATTATGAAGATGCCGATGTACTAGTTGTAAATAAGCCGCGTGGCATGGTAGTACATCCAGCACCAGGGCATACGAAGGGTACGCTTGTAAACGGACTTATGCATCATTGTACAGACCTATCAGGTATTAATGGTGTAATGCGTCCTGGTATAGTACACCGTATTGATAAGGATACATCTGGATTATTAATGGTTGCTAAAAATGATATGGCGCATGAATCACTTGTAAATCAACTTGTAGCAAAAACGGTAACAAGACGCTATAAAGCGATTGTACATGGTGTAATTCCACATGATAAAGGAACAATTGACGCTCCAATTGGTCGTGATAAAAAAGAACGTCAAAGTATGACTGTTGATGAAAATGGTAAGAATGCAGTTACACATTTCCAAGTGTTAGAGCGATTTAAGGATTTCACACTTGTAGAATGCCGCTTAGAAACGGGACGTACACACCAAATTCGTGTTCATATGAAATATATTGGTTATCCACTTGCAGGGGATCCAAAGTATGGTCCGAAGAAAACATTAGATATGAATGGACAAGCACTTCATGCAGGGATTTTAGGTTTCGATCACCCTCGTACTGGTGAATATATTGAGTTTGAGGCACCGATTCCAGAAGTGTTTGAAGAAGCGCTAAATATTTTACGGAAATAGTATTGACAAATCATAAGAAAACTGAGATACTGACAACAGTTAAATAATGATCCTTTAACACAGCCCCGTGAGGTTGAGAAGGTAACGGTTTGAAATACTTAGGGTATGTTGTACCCTTTTTTCAAAAGTCCTCTCGCACACGCTGAGAGGACTTTTTTTATACCATTACTCTCACGCAAGAAAAAAAGCTTGGAGGTGTAGAGCATGCAAGAGAAAGCTGTCGTTTTAGATGACCAAATGATTCGCCGCGCTTTAACACGAATTAGTCATGAAATCGTGGAACGAAATAAAGGTGTCGATAATTGTGTTCTTGTCGGAATAAAAACACGTGGAATTTTTATTGCACAACGTTTGGCAGAACGAATTGGTCAAATTGAAGGAAAAGAGATGGAAGTAGGAGAGTTAGATATTACGTTGTATCGTGATGATTTAACACTACAATCGAAACATAAAGAACCACTTGTAAAAGGTTCTGATATTCCTGTAGATATTACGAAGAAAAAAGTTATCCTTGTGGATGATGTGTTATATACAGGAAGAACAGTTCGAGCAGCAATGGATGCTCTTATGGATTTAGGTAGACCATCACAAATCCAATTGGCTGTTCTTGTTGATAGAGGTCATCGTGAATTACCAATTCGCGCTGATTATGTAGGAAAGAACATTCCAACATCTAGTGAAGAGCGTATCGAAGTTGATTTGCAAGAGACAGATCAACAAGATCGAGTAAGCATATACGATAAGTAAAGCCCTTTTAAATGTAGTCCTGTGAGGCTGCCAAAGGGTCTTGGCTTTCATATGTCAAATTTGGCATACGAAAGTGTAGGACTCTTTGTGCACAGGCACAAAGAGTTTTTTTATTGCAAAAATTAAAACTGAAGGAGTATGTAACAATGGAGCAAAAGCCAGTGTTAGACATTCATGAAGTACCGAAACCGGGAAAATGGTTATTATTAAGTATACAACATTTGTTCGCGATGTTTGGATCAACAGTGCTTGTTCCGTTTTTAACAGGACTGAATCCATCAGTAGCTTTAATATCAAGTGGATTAGGAACGCTAGCGTTTCTTCTAATAACGAAAGGTCAAGTACCAGCATATTTAGGATCATCATTCGCCTTTATTGCACCAATTATTACAGCAAAAACAGCAGGTGGACCTGGAGCAGCGATGCTTGGAGGAATGCTTGCGGGACTTGTTTACATCTTAATCTCACTCGGAATTAAGAAATCTGGGTCAGAATGGATTATGAAATTACTTCCGCCAATCGTAGTTGGGCCAGTCGTAATGGTAATCGGTTTATCTTTAGCACATACAGCAGTGAACATGGCGATGAACGGTGCGGATGGTAAGTATAGCATTACACACTTTTCAGTAGCATTAGTAACATTAGCAATTACAATCATTTGCTCCATATTCGGGAGAGGATTTTTCAGTATCATACCAGTGCTACTTGGAATCATCGGTGGGTATATATTCGCTTACTTCCAAGGGCTAGTAGATTTAAAGCCAGTAGCTGAGGCAAAATGGTTTGTCATACCAGACTTCACAGTACCGTTTGTAACATATACTCCGGAGTTTTCATGGAAAATTGTACTCTTAATGGTGCCAGTTGCACTTGTAACAATTTCAGAACATATCGGACATCAAATTGTACTTGGAAATGTTATTAAAAGAGATTTAATTGAAAAACCAGGTTTACATCGTTCAATCTTCGGTGATGGGATAGCAACATTGATCGCATCACTAATAGGAGGACCACCCAATACAACGTACGGTGAAAACATCGGTGTGCTAGCAATTACGAGAGCATACAGTGTATACTTATTCATCGGTTCAGCAGTGTTCGCAATCATGTTTGGATTTATCGGGAAGATTTCAGCACTGATTCATTCGATTCCAACACCAGTTATGGGTGGTGTATCAATCTTACTCTTCGGTGTAATCGCATCAAGTGGTTTACGTATGATGGTAGACGATAAAACAGACTTAGGTGACAAACGAAACTTAATGATTGCATCAGTTATACTAGTAATCGGTATTGGCGGAGCGGTACTGCACGTAGGTGAATCGTTCCAAGTAGAAGGAATGGCGCTAGCAGCAATTGTAGGTGTACTATTAAATCTACTACTACCAGAGACAAAACAAACAAATAAAACAAAACAATCTAAGCAGATTGCTTCATAAAAATAACCTTTTAATTCAGTCCTGTGAGATAGAAAAGGGTGGCTACTTTAACGCACCCTAGTCTCAAAGACTAGGGTATTTTTATACAGTTATTGTTATATAAATTCAATGGTGTTATCATAAAAAACAGAAAGATGAGGGATGACGATGAGCCATTTGTTAACGATGAGTGAATTATCGGAACAAGAAATTTCAGAAATCCTAAAAGACGCAGAAGATTTCGCGAATGGAAAAGAGAGAAAAACGACAGAGCAAACATTTGTTGCGAACTTGTTCTTTGAGAATAGTACGAGGACGAGATTTAGCTTTGAAGTTGCTGAGAAGAGATTAGGACTTGAAGTATTAGACTTTTCCGCAGATGCATCTAGCGTACAAAAAGGAGAAACTTTATACGATACGATAAGAACACTAGAATCAATCGGAACAAAAGCGGTAGTCATCCGCCATGAGCAAGATCGTTACTTCGATGAATTAAAAGATCAGGTGAATATCCCAATCTTGAACGCTGGAGATGGATGTGGAAATCATCCAACGCAATGTCTACTCGATCTTCTAACAATTAAACAAGAGTTTGGAAGATTTGAAGGTTTGAAGATTGCAATAGTTGGGGATGTTCGTCATAGCCGAGTAGCACGTTCTAATGCAGAAGCATTAACGAAACTGGGCGCGACAATTTACTTTGCAAGCCCAGAAGAGTGGAAAGATGAAGAGAACACATTTGGAACGTACAAGAGTTTAGATGAACTTGTTCCAGAAGTGGATGTGATGATGTTACTTCGTGTACAACATGAGCGTCATGACCATTATGAAACAGACATTATGAAAGAGTATCACGAGCAACATGGGTTAACAGTTGAAAGAGAAAAACGTATGAAAGAAGGAAGCATTATTATGCATCCAGCCCCTGTAAACCGTGATGTTGAAATTGCAAGTGAACTTGTCGAGTGTGAACGCTCACGCATATTCAAGCAAATGGAAAACGGGGTCTACGTAAGAATGGCTGTACTAAAACGCGCATTACCAAATGTATTAGGAGGAATGAAACATGAATTATTTGTTTAAAAATGGTCGTTATATGAATGAAGAAGGGACAATTGTAGCAACAGATCTTCTCGTACAAGACGGTAAAATTGCGAAGGTAGCAGAAAATATTACGGCAGATAATGCTGAAGTAATCGATGTAAATGGAAAGTTAATCGCACCTGGATTAGTAGATGTACACGTTCATCTTCGTGAACCAGGTGGTGAACATAAAGAAACAATTGAAACAGGAACACTTGCAGCAGCAAAAGGTGGATTTACTACAATTTGCGCAATGCCAAACACACGCCCAGTACCAGATTGTAAAGAACATATGGAAGACCTGCAAAAGCGTATTAAAGAAAAAGCACATGTAAATGTATTACCATATGGAGCAATTACAGTACGTCAAGCAGGTTCTGAAATGACCGATTTTGAAACGTTAAAAGAACTTGGAGCGTTTGCTTTCACTGATGATGGCGTAGGCGTGCAAGATGCAAGCATGATGTTAGCTGCAATGAAGCGTGCATCGAAATTAAATATGGCAGTTGTTGCACACTGCGAAGAGAACACACTTATTAATAAAGGATGTGTACATGAAGGGAAGTTTTCTGAGAAACACGGATTAAACGGTATCCCATCAGTATGTGAATCCGTACATATTGCCCGGGACATCTTACTTGCGGAAGCTGCAAATTGTCACTACCACGTATGTCACGTAAGTACAAAAGGATCTGTACGTGTAATCCGTGACGCGAAACGTGCTGGAATTAAGGTGACAGCAGAAGTAACACCGCATCACTTAGTATTATGTGAAGATGATATCCCATCGGCTGATCCTAACTTTAAAATGAATCCACCGCTTCGAGGAAAAGAAGATCATACAGCGTTAATTGAAGGACTATTAGATGGAACAATTGATATGATCGCAACTGACCATGCACCGCATACTGCAGAAGAGAAAGCACAAGGGATTGAAAGAGCGCCGTTCGGAATTACTGGTTTTGAAACAGCATTCCCGCTTTTATATACGAACCTTGTGAAAAAAGGAATCATTACATTAGAGCAACTGATTCAATTCTTAACAGAAAAACCGGCTGACACATTCGGTTTAGAAGCAGGGCGCCTAACAGAAGGTAGAACAGCTGATATTACAATTATCGATTTAGAACAAGAAGAAGAAATTGATCCAACAACATTCTTATCAAAAGGAAAAAATACACCATTCGCAGGTTGGAAATGCCAAGGTTGGCCGGTTATGACAATCGTTGGTGGTAAGATCGCATGGCAAAAGGAGAGTGCATTAGTATGAAAAGACAACTTATCTTAGAAGATGGAACAGTATTAATTGGAAAAGGTTTCGGAGGAGAAATCGAAAAGTCAGGTGAGGTTGTATTTACAACTGGGATGACTGGATATCAAGAAACTTTATCTGATCCATCATACTGCGGTCAAATCGTAACATTTACGTATCCATTAATCGGAAACTACGGCATTAACCGTGATGATTTTGAATCAATTCACCCATCTGTAAATGGTTTAATCGTAAACGAAATTTGTGATCACCCATCAAACTTCCGTAATGAAATTTCGCTAAATGATTACTTGAAAGAAAGAAATATCCCAGGATTAGCAGGAATTGATACGAGAAAATTAACAAGAAAAATCCGTAAATATGGAACTTTACGCGGACGTCTTTGCAATATGGATGTGGATGTAGAGGACATCGTTAGCCAATTGAAAGCAACTGTCTTTACAGATCATGTGAAACGCGTATCAACAAAAGATCCATACCCAAGTCCAGGCCGTGGACACCGAGTTGTACTTGTAGACTTCGGAATGAAACATGGTATTTTACGAGAATTAAATAAGCGTGATTGTGATGTAATTGTTGTACCTTACAATACAACAGCAGAAGAAATTCTACGCCTTAGCCCAGATGGAATTATGTTAAGTAATGGACCTGGGGACCCGAAAGATGTACCAGAAGCAATTGAAATGTTAAAAGAAATTATTGGTAAAGTTCCTTTATTCGGGATTTGCCTAGGACATCAATTGTTCGCCCTGGCATCTGGTGCGAATACAAGTAAGTTAAAATTCGGTCACCGTGGTTTAAATCATCCAGTAAAAAATCTTGCAACTGGAAAAGTAGCAATCACTTCTCAAAACCATGGTTACGCAGTAGAAGAAGAATCAGTTGGAAATACAGAACTGGAAATTACACATGTTGCTTTAAATGATGGAACAGTAGAAGGTCTTCGTCATACGAAGTTCCCAGCATTTACAGTGCAATACCATCCAGAAGCTTCTGCAGGACCAGAAGATGCAAATGATTTATTCGAAGATTTCTTAGCAATGATTGAAAACTTCAAGAAAGAAGGGGAAGAGTTATGCCAAAACGCCTAGACATTAACACAATTTTAGTAATCGGATCAGGACCAATTGTAATTGGGCAAGCAGCAGAGTTTGATTATTCTGGAACACAAGCTTGTCAATCTCTTAGAGAAGAAGGTTACAAAGTAATCCTTGTTAACTCTAACCCAGCAACAATTATGACAGATACTGCAACAGCAGATAAAGTATATATAGAACCATTAACATTAGAATTCGTAAGCCGTATTATTCGTAAAGAACGTCCAGATGCACTCTTACCAACATTAGGTGGTCAAACAGGCCTAAACATGGCGGTTGAACTTGCGAAATCAGGCATACTTGAAGAGTGCGGAGTTGAAATTTTAGGAACAAAATTATCAGCAATCGAGCAAGCCGAGGATCGTGATTTATTCCGTACATTAATGCAGGAATTAAATGAACCAATTCCATCTAGCACGATTATTCATACGCTGGAAGAAGCACATGAATTTGTAAAAGAAATTGGTTATCCAGTTATTGTTCGTCCAGCATTTACAATGGGGGGAACAGGTGGCGGAATCTGTAATAATGAAGAAGAACTAATTGAAATCGTATCAGGTGGATTAAAACACAGTCCAGTAACACAATGTCTATTAGAAAAGAGTATTGCTGGTTGTAAGGAAATTGAATATGAAGTAATGCGCGATTCGAATGATAACGCGATTGTAGTATGTAACATGGAAAATATCGATCCGGTTGGGGTTCACACAGGTGATTCTATCGTTGTAGCACCGAGCCAAACATTAAGTGACCGTGAGTATCAAATGTTACGAAACACCTCATTAAGAATTATTCGTGCATTAGGAATTGAAGGTGGATGTAACGTTCAGCTTGCACTTGATCCACATAGCTTCCAATACTATGTAATCGAAGTAAACCCGCGTGTGAGTCGTTCGTCTGCACTAGCATCTAAAGCAACTGGATATCCAATTGCAAAGCTAGCGGCGAAAATTGCAGTCGGTTTAACATTAGATGAAATTATAAACCCAGTAACACAAAAAACATACGCTTGCTTCGAGCCAGCATTAGACTATGTTGTTTCAAAAATTCCACGTTGGCCATTTGATAAGTTTGAATCAGCAAACAGAACACTTGGTACACAAATGAAGGCAACTGGTGAAGTTATGTCAATTGGACGTAACTTAGAACAATCATTATTAAAAGCGATCCGTTCTTTAGAGCTTGGCGTTTATCACCTAGAGTTAGACCACTTAAAAGAGCTTGATAAAGAAACGATGAAAAAGCGTATTATAAAAGCTGATGACGAGCGTCTGTTCGTTGTAGCAGAAGCGATCCGTCAAGGTGTAACGAAAGAAGAAATCAACGAATGGTGTGAAATGGACTTCTTCTTCTTACAAAAAGTTGAAAATATCGTAAACATGGAACGCGAAGTAAAAGCGAATGTAGGAAATATGGAAGTGTTACAATCTGCGAAAGAAATGGGCTTCAGTGACCATTACATCGCCAATGCTTGGAACAAAACAGAGCGTGAAATTTACGATATGCGTAAAGAAAGCAATATGACTCCTGTTTATAAGATGGTAGATACTTGTGCGGCAGAGTTTGAATCTGCAACACCATACTACTACAGCACATATGGTGACGAGAATGAATCGATTGTAACAGATCGTAAGAGTGTAGTTGTACTAGGATCTGGTCCAATCCGTATTGGTCAAGGTGTTGAGTTTGATTATGCAACAGTTCACTCTGTATGGGCAATAAAAGAAGCTGGGTATGAGGCAATCATTGTTAATAACAACCCAGAAACAGTTTCAACAGACTTCAGTATTTCTGACAAATTATACTTTGAACCATTAACAATCGAAGATGTAATGCACATTATCGATTTAGAAAAGCCAGAAGGTGTTATCGTCCAATTCGGTGGACAAACGGCAATTAACTTAGCGGCTAAATTAGAAGCACACGGTGTGAAAATTTTAGGAACATCACTTGAAGATTTAGACCGTGCAGAAGATCGTGATAAGTTTGAAGCAGCTTTAACAAAGCTTGGTATCCCGCAACCAGTTGGTAAAACAGCAACGACTGTAGAGCAAGCAGTAGCGATCGCTGACAAAATTGGTTACCCAGTATTAGTAAGACCATCTTACGTACTAGGTGGACGTGCGATGGAAATCGTATATCGTCAAGAAGAATTACTGCACTACATGAAAAATGCGGTTAAAGTTCACGCAGATCACCCAGTATTAATCGACCGTTATATGGTTGGTAAAGAAATTGAAGTAGATGCAATTTCAGACGGTGAGAATGTATTCATTCCAGGTATTATGGAACATATCGAACGCGCTGGAGTTCACTCTGGGGATTCAATTGGAGTATATCCACCACAGAGCTTATCTGAAAAACTAAAAGAACAAATTATTGAACATACAATTGGGCTTGGAAAAGGTTTAAACATTGTTGGATTACTAAACATTCAGTTTGTAGTATTCAAAGATGAAGTGTATGTAATTGAAGTAAATCCACGTGCGAGCCGTACAGTACCATTCTTAAGTAAAATTACAGGCGTACCGATGGCAAATATCGCAACGAAAGTTATTTTAGGTCAAAACCTTGTAGAACAAGGATATGGAACTGGCTATCACCCAGAAGAGAAGGAAGTGTATGTAAAAGCACCGGTATTCTCATTTGCGAAACTACGCTCAGTTGATACAACATTAGGGCCTGAAATGAAATCAACAGGGGAAGTAATGGGTAAAGATTTAACGCTTGAAAAAGCATTATATAAAGGACTTGTTGCTTCAGGAATTAACATTCCAACGCACGGATCAGTAATCATCACTGTAGCGGATAAAGATAAAGAAGAAGCGCTGGAAATCGCAAAACGCTTCCATGAAATCGGCTATAACTTATTAGCAACAGCAGGAACAGCACAATCGCTAACAGAACAAAACATTCCGGTGCAAGTTGTAAACAAAATTGATTCTGAAGACTACAACTTACTTGATATTATTCGTCAAGGGAAAGCACAGTTTGTAATCAATACATTAACAAAAGGCAAACAACCAGCGCGTGATGGTTTCCGCATTCGCCGTGAATCAGTAGAAAATGGTGTGGCTTGCTTAACATCACTTGATACAACGAGAGCAATCTTGGGAGTATTAGAATCTATGACATTCTCAGCTCATTCAATGAAAGAAATTACGCAAACGAAGCGTCACGAGGTGGTACATGCATGATGCAAAAGCAAAATATGATCGTCGTTAACCAAAAAGAAATCGCAAAAAACATTTACGAATTAGTGCTTCAAGGGGATTTAGTGCAGCAAATGAACGATCCAGGGCAGTTTGTACACATTAAGGTAGCAGAGGGCATTACGCCCCTTCTGCGCCGCCCAATTAGTATTTGTAATGTCGATCAAGACAAGAACGAATTTACAATGCTATATCGTGCGGAAGGACAAGGGACAAAAACATTAGCGAAAAGAAAACAAGGTGAACTTGTAGATGTGTTAGGACCACTTGGTCATGGATTTCCTGTAGAAGAAGCGGAATCTGGACAAACGGCTCTATTAGTTGGTGGAGGAATTGGTGTACCACCACTATATGAATTGTCACAGCGTCTTGTAGCAAAAGGAGTACGCGTTATTCACATCTTAGGTTTCCAAACGAAAGATGTTGTCTTCTATGAAGAGAAATTCGCAGAACTTGGTGATACGTATGTTGCAACTGTTGATGGTACACATGGTACAAAAGGGTTTGTAACAGATGTAATCGATAGCTATGGAATTGACTTTGACATTCTCTACTCATGTGGACCTTTAGCGATGCTTCGTGCATTAGAAGGACGCTATAAGGAGAGAAAAGCCTACATTTCATTAGAAGAACGTATGGGCTGTGGTATCGGAGCATGTTTCGCATGTGTATGCCATTTGCAAGCAGATCCGAGTGGACATTCTTACAAGAAGGTGTGTAGCGACGGACCAGTATTTCCAATCGGGGAGGTTGTACTATGAACAGATTGCAAGTTGAATTACCAGGGTTATCATTAAAAAATCCAATCATCCCAGCATCTGGTTGCTTCGGATTTGGTCGTGAGTATGCACAGTTCTATGATTTAAGTGTACTTGGATCAATTATGATTAAAGCGACAACAGAACAACCTCGTTATGGAAACCCAACGCCTCGTGTTGCTGAAACACCAGGCGGAATGCTAAATGCAATCGGGCTTCAAAATCCTGGATTAGAAAAGGTAATGAATTCTGAATTACCTTTTCTCGAGCAATTTGATCTTCCGATTATTGCAAACGTTGCGGGTTCACAAGCTGAGGATTACGTAGCGGTTGCGAAGGCGATTTCAAAGGCACCTAATGTTCATGCGCTAGAATTAAATATTTCTTGTCCAAACGTAAAAACGGGTGGTATCGCTTTTGGTACAAATCCTGAAATTGCTGCTGATTTAACGAAGCGAGTAAAAGAGGTTTCTGAAGTACCGGTATATGTGAAATTGTCACCGAACGTGGCAAACATTGTGGAAATTGCAAAAGCAATTGAAAATGCGGGTGCGGACGGTTTAACGATGATTAATACATTGCTTGGTATGCGTCTAGATTTAAAAACTGCAAAACCAATTTTAGCAAACCGTACGGGCGGACTATCAGGGCCTGCGATTAAGCCAGTAGCAATTCGTATGGTACATGAAGTAAGTCAAGCGGTTAACATTCCGATCATCGGAATGGGTGGTATTGAAACAGCGGAAGATGTAATTGAATTCTTCTATGCTGGCGCAAGCGCGGTTGCAGTTGGAACGGCGAACTTTATCAATCCGTTCGTATGTCCGACAATTATTGAAGAATTACCAGCATTACTAGATGAATTAGGATTTGATCATATTTCGGAATGTCAAGGAAGGAGCTGGAAGCAAACATGTCACAGTCGTTAATCGTTGCACTAGATTTTCCAGGGAAACAAGAGGTAGAACAATTCTTACACCACTTTGAAGGGGAAGAGTTATTTGTCAAAGTTGGTATGGAGTTGTTTTACAAAGAAGGTCCTGCAATTATTACGTACTTAAAAGAAAAAGGACATAAAATCTTCCTAGATTTAAAACTTCATGATATTCCGAATACGGTAAAAAGCGCTATGCGTAGCCTAGCTAGTCTAGATGTAGATATGGTAAATGTTCATGCTGCTGGGGGAAGCAGTATGATGAAAGCTGCGATTGAGGGATTAGAGGAAGGTAAGCAAGAAGGAAAAGAGAGACCGATTTGTATTGCCGTTACACAATTAACAAGCACTTCGGAAGCTATGATGAAAAAAGAGATTGGCATTGAGAAAACGTTAGAAGAAGCGGTTGCTCATTATGCAAAATTAACGAAAGAAAGTGGACTTGATGGAGTTGTTTGTTCAACACTTGAAGTACCAAAATTACGTGAAGTATGCGGAAATGAATTTGTAACAGTAACACCGGGGATTCGTCTTGCAAGTGATGATGTAAATGACCAAGTGCGCGTAGCAACACCGAAACGTGCGAGGGAACTTGGTTCAAGCTACATCGTAGTTGGACGTAGTATTACAAAAGCAGAAAATCCGCTTGAAGCGTATAAAACAGTAAAACAACAGTGGGAAGGTGTAACAGTATGAAAAAAGAAATCGCATCGCATTTATTAGAAATTGGAGCAGTATTTTTACAACCGAATGACCCATTTACTTGGTCTTCTGGTATAAAATCACCAATTTATTGTGATAATCGCTTAACTTTATCTTATCCAAAAGTACGCCAAGCGATTGCAGCTGGATTAGAAGAGTTAATTAAAGAGCACTTCCCAACTGTAGAAGTTATTGCAGGAACAGCAACTGCTGGTATTGCGCACGCTGCATGGGTAAGCGATCGTATGGATTTACCAATGTGCTACGTGCGTAGTAAAGCAAAAGGTCACGGTAAAGGGAACCAAATCGAAGGAAAAGCTGAAAAAGGTCAAAAAGTAGTAGTAGTAGAAGACTTAATTTCAACTGGCGGTAGTGCAATTACATGTGTAGAAGCACTTCGCGAAGCTGGCTGTGAAGTATTAGGAATCGCATCAATCTTCACATACGAGCTTGAGTCAGGAAAAGAGAAACTAGAAGCAGCAAACGTAGCATCATATTCTTTAAGTGATTACAGTGCATTAACTGAAGTTGCAGCAGAAAAAGGTATGATCGGACAAGCTGAAACGAAAAAATTACAAGAGTGGCGTAAAAATCCAGCTAATGAAGCTTGGATCACAGCGTAACACGAAAAAAGACGACCGCGGGGGAACGCGGTCGTCTTTTTTATATAATTGTTAAAATTGTATGTAAAGTTCCATCGATATCAAAGAAAATCATAGTACAATCTCCTCACTAATAACTACTTATTGTTTTCTGCAACTTCATATCCTCTCACAAACAATAGAGTCATATAAGAAATAATAAATGAGAAGATACTATACATACCGACCCAAAAGAAAAACTTTGGAGGGAAGGCGATAGCACCTACTATTAAAAAACTAGCAAACGTTACAATTGGCATTACATAGTACGTTCTCGTTCTACGTGTTCCAATAACAGAAACGATAAAGATAAGTAATGGACAAATTAATAAGACAAAAATCAATTCATTCATAGTTATGTCCCCTTTTCTAATTGAAGTAATCTGTTTCTCGTAAACGTTTTGAAATAAATACTCTCCTAATATAACTTCGCTAACATATACATAATCCCTTTTGAAAGTAGTAATAAATGATTGATTTCACAATAAAAAACGTAAGCAAGAGAATACTCGCTTACGCTATAGAATAAACATCGCAACGATCGTGGTGACGATTAAGCCAATCACAACTGGTAAAAAGTTTCGGCGTGCAAGTTCAAACGGATCTACTTTGCATATGGCAGCGGCAGGAATAAGCGCCCAAGGAATTAAAGTGCCACCGCCAGTCCAGATTGCTGCAATTTGCCCAAGTGCTGTTAATGTAGCTGTTCCATGCCCAAGTGCTGTTCCGAAAAGATTGGCAATCGAACCAGCAAGTGATATACCGGAAAAGCCAGATCCATCTAAGCCTGTTATGACACCAACGATAGTTAATGTTCCTGCCGATACATATTGGTTTAAAGGAACAATTTGAGATAAGGCGATTCCTAAGTCGTTAATGATTCCATGTGAACCTTTCGGTAAATAGTCCCCGATAATTTTCACAAAGCCGCTATCTCCTAAATAAAAGAGTGCAGCAATTGGGATAACTGGACCAAAGATTTTAAATCCAAATTGGAGCCCTTCTATAAAATAATCGGTCGTTTTATTCAGTCCATTACCTTTGTAGGCGATGAGAGAAATAATGATAATCATAATAACAGTCGTCCCGCCGATAAGTGCAGTTGCATCGCTTCCTTGTAGTTTAAATTGAATCATGCAAAGAATATCTATGGCATATACGATCGGAATACAAATAGCGAGCCATTTTTTTGTCTGAGGAGATAATGAAGTGAGCGTTTTAGAAGACTCAGTTGATGGAATAGATTCTTGTATAGATAAGCCTGTATGAAATTCTTTTCGTAAGAAGAAAAATGCGACGGAAGTTGTCACAATACCCATAACGATAACGAGGGGAACACTGGCTGAAACAACGCTGGAAACAGGAAGACCAGCAGCGTCTGCAGTTAATTTCGGTGCACCTTGAATTACGAAGTCACCAGATAAGGCGATGCCGTGTCCGAATAAGTTCATAGCGATTGCGACTCCAATTGGCGGAAGGCCGACGCGTACAGCGACTGGTAATAAAATGGCCCCCATTAAGGCGACAGCTGGAGAAGGCCAAAAGAAAAAGGAAATTGTCATCATTAAAAGACCGATAATCCAGTAGGCATGTGCAGGTGTCCGAATCATCTTTGTAAATGGTGAAATCATCGTATCATTTATGCCGGTATGAACGAGTAGATTGCTCATTGATACGATAATGGAGATGATTAATATAGTTGGTAATAGCTCAGTAATGGCGTAAATGAAACTTTGAAAAATACCGCTAATAGCAAGAGGGATAGAACTTGTAGCGGTTAATGCTAATAAAAAGATAAAAACGATACAAATGATCGTCGTATCTTTTCTAAAAATAAAAAAGGTAATAATAGTGAGTAAACAAAGAACATAGAGAGCATGTAAAAGCGTTAATTCAACTCCCATAACATTCACATCCTTTAGGCGTTCGTGTAGTTCATTGTATGAAAGCGGTGAAGGTATGTGAGTATAAGGAATGAAATGGGTATATGTGGAAAACGGCTTCTGGGTGTAGTATATATCATTTTAAAACTAGTTAGAAAAATAGTGGCTAACATATAAAATAAATATCGTAGCAATAGTAATGACAATCATTCCGATAATTATTGGTGAAAAGTTTCGGGGGAGAGCCGAATATATTATTAGTAGGATTATTTTAAGTATAGTGTTCATCTGCATTTTATATTTGAGGACTAATATATTTTCATTTATTTTGATAAGTAGAAAAAATTTTAATGTGTTGAGAAATGGATTCGAACTCTAGTTCGTGTTAAAATTTAAGTAATAGCAGATTTTATGTTAATTTAATGTATAATTGGTGAATGTTTGGTAATGTATAATTATCGGCCAAATGGAGGCGTTTATATGGTTAATCCTTTATGGTTCCGGATGTCGCTAGTAATGTCAGCGTATTTTCCTTTGTTTTTAGTTTTACTGATCAAGTTTTGTAACTTTGAATTCTTTTATTATGTAATGAAATATTGGAAATTTGCAGGCATTCTCTTCGAGCTGGAAATAGGAAGTTCAAAGGGAATATTGAGTTTCATGTCTATAATAATGTTTTTGATTTCTTTGATGTGTTGTAGTTATGTCATATATGAAATTAAGAATACTCAAAGGAACAGAGTTGGCCAAATTAATATACGCTTAAAGGAAATACAATCTAGAGATAAAGATGTTTTGGTATATTTGATGACGTATGTTTTGCCGCTGGTTAGTTTAAATACCCAGAGCACAAAAGAAATTGTGATTTTTTGTATCTTGATTGCGATGATTATGTGGTTATCTTTAAATTCTGATTTGTTGTATATAAATCCTTTGATTACTTTATTTGGAATGAAATTGTATGCAGTCGAATGTGAATTAGGAAATGTAATTATCATTAGTCATGAAAAAAATTTAGAAAGAAAAATTGATGAGAGTTTAACATGCTATCGACTAGTAGAGAACAAAATTTTGCTAAGTGGCTTAAATAGGAGTGGAACATAGAATGCAATTAAATCTTGAAACTTTTAAGGAACAATTTTGCCAGATCCGAGATACTGACCAAAATGCTTTTAGACTTTTTATTGTAGGTACCCAACTAAGAGGAGGTACGGCCTCTGTTTATGATGAGTGTAATCCAGCGGAATTAGTTGTTGAAGGTGAGGTACAGGATTGGTTACTAAACGTGACCCAACCATTCTTGTCGAACTTGCTAGAATATGAGTTGGTTAATATGTCGGAGGCAGATGATGAAGGAAGTACACTAAAAAGGTTCATAAGTTTAGAAAATTTAAATCAGCTAAATGAATGGGCTAACACTATTACTAGGGGACACGGTGTGAGCAACGCAAGTGAGCTTATTAATCGTGAAGGTTTTAAGCCAAAAGCATTAATTGCTAAGTTTCAAATTGGTGAAACACCTATATATTTTTTGAAGGTATTAAATGAAGGTGTGCTTTTGAAAAGAAAGACGATTCTTACTTATGATGTGGGAAGAGGCCGATATATTATAGAGGATGGCAGAAATAAAAAACTCTATCTTGATGAGCAATGGGACGGTATTATTTTTGAAAATAATGTAGTCTTGTATCATGAAAATAAAATCTTATCATTATTTAAGTATTATGAAAAGTTCCGAGAAGCTGCTGAAAGGGTTGTTGAGCAAATAGGAGACTTAGATATTTTATCTGATGGTACAGATCTAGGGCAATTTATTGAATCGCAAGTCATGCTACAAAAGAAGTTGGCCCGTGCAGCTGATTATGAATTCGAGACAATAAGTAGGGAACGTATTGTAGAATTGATTCAAGAAGGTACAATTCAGTTGAACTTAAATGATGAGGGGAAAATTGAGTGTACAACTAAGGAAGAGGCCCGTATTGTGGTGGATGTCATATTGGATAATTTTGTGACATCATTGATTACAGAAAATAAATATCGAGCACGAAATAAATCAAAGATATAAAAGAAATAGGAGAATACTTTCTATTATCAATATAGCTTAAAGTGCTATTTTTACATATTATTACTCTTATTGTTACTGTTGTTAACGTTGGCAATTCATTGTTTGGGTAGTTGAGGTTATTAATCTATTTGATTGTAATGTATTGTATAACAAGTCAATTAGTTTATTTTTTAACTTTGTAAAAAGTATTTATTAAATGAAGGAAACAAACTCTCGGCGAAAAGGGGGTTTGTTTTTTATTACGAGTAAATAAGTAGGGAATTGACTTGAAGGATAAGAAAGATGTTGAAAGGATTATTTTATATCTTTTCTAAAAATAAAAAAGGCAATAATAGTGAGTAAACAAAGAATATAGAGAGTATGTAACAGCGTTAATTCAACTCCCATAACATTCACATCCTTTAGGCATTCGTGTAGTTTATTGTATGAAAGCAGTGAAAGTATGTGAGTATAGGAAAAAGAAAAAGTGAAATTTCATGTACTGTAATGGTAAAAATAGTAAATGGATGTTACAATACAATTAATCCTAAAAATGGAATTTGAGGGGGTATATGCGCAAACAAATTGGATTTTGGGGATTCATCCTCTCTTGTAGTCTATTAATCATTTTAAATCTGTTCACAAACAATGAATGGATCAGTATCATACCTGTTTTCGGGTTTGTATTTGTACTTTTATATAACTGGGATGATATGAAACAATATAGCAAGAAAAGTATTGGAATTATGATAGGTATCATTGTTGTTAGTTCGTTTGTCGTAGGTTTTATTTTAATAGAAGGTCAGAAGCAAATGGAGAAAATGTCTATTTTTCAACAATGGTTGTCGTCTGCAAAAGCTCTTTATCTTGTAATTGTAGTTGTTATTTTGCTAAGAATTGTTATAAGTATAGCAAGTTACATATTAAAGAAGAAGTAGAATGGGGGAGTACGAATGAGAGAGAAAATAGGGTAACTAACTGTTACGATTTATTTAACCAATTATAACCAAATTTAATTAAATATATCAGTAAGCCCTGCTAGTCAAGTGATTGGCTAGTAGTGAGGGTTAACTGCGGGCAATCCCTAAAGCTGATTGAACTACAACGTGGCTAGAAATGGTGAGCGTGAATGTTGCGAAAGCAGAAAAAATCAATCAGATCGTGCAAGATTAAATCCTAAACACTAGAACGATGGGTCTTCCGCATCGAATCATCTAAGTTAAAATTGATAAGATGAACGTTCAACGACTATCTCGTATAACTGACGAGAGTACATCACAAGCCTATGGTGATGGAAAAATCCTCTATCTCTAAAGAGATAAACATATAGTCTGCGCTCATGTGAAAACATGAGAAGTTCATAAGAGAACTGGCTAAGGACTTGCGCCCTTAGTTGAACAAGATAAATTTAATTAAATCTATCAAATCTCGTTGAATCTACCGAACGTATGTGCTATGGTAAATCCAATGAGGTGAGAATAATAATGAAATTTTTACGAGTTAGTCAAGTATCGGAATTAACAGGTTTGCATCCTAGTAGTCTTAGGAGAATGCTGATGGAACACGCTACTATTCAGAAGGATCAATCTTTCGTTATCTAAAAGGTGAGTGCTCGAATAATCGCACAGTAAAGGAGTAGGCTTCTGATGATATTGGCGAAGAAAGTTAGACTGATTCCAACGCCTGAACAAGAAAAAGTGCTTAGAAACCATGCTGGTGCTGCAAGATTCGCTTATAACTATTGTAAAAGAATGAGTGATAGATATTATAAGCTATTTGGAAAATCTGTTTCACAGTTAGCTTTACAGAAACGATTTACAAAGATCAAGAAGCGAAAGAGATATGAGTGGTTAAATGACATCAACGCACAAGTTCCCAAACAGGCTTCAAAAGATTTTGATACGGCGAGGAAACATTCGTTCAAAAAGTACAAAAATGGTTATCACACTTCTTATAAATCTAAAAAAGATTTAATCCAAGGATTTTATGCCAATTATGAAAGACTGATTATAGGAAAGAAAGTAGTTCATATTCAGTCTATTGGAGAAGTGAAAACAAGCCAACAACTACCAAGAAACAAAAAATCATCAAATCCAAGAGTTACATTTGATGGTCGTCACTGGTGGATTAGTGTAGGGTTCCAGGAAGACTTTGAATCACAAGAACTAACCAATGAGTCGATTGGTGTGGATGTTGGTTTAAAAGAGCTGTTTGTAGCTTCTAATGGTACGAAAGAACGAAATATAAACAAAGATGCTAAGGTTAAAAAACTTTTGAAAAGGAAAAAGTCAGCGCAAAGAGATATGTCTAGGAGATTTAAAAAAGGTGTGAAATTTCAATCTGCCGGATATGAAAAAGCTAAAACTGAGCACCTTCGGTTATCTAGGAAAATTACGAATATCCGAAATAACCATATCCATCAATCAACAGCTAAATTGGTGAAAACCAAACCAATGAGAATTGTTGTGGAAGACTTACCTATCTCAAACCTGTTAAAAAACAAAAAACTATCGAAAGCATTTTTATTTCAAAAATTAAACTTCTTCTTTCAATGTTTGTCATACAAGTGCGAGAAGTATGGCATTGAGTATGTAAAAGCTGATAAATGGTTCGCCTCAAGCAAGATTTGCTCATGTTGCGGAGTAAAATACGACCATTCAGTTCAACCAGAAGGACAGTGGAGTTTAAAAATACGTGAGTGGCGTTGTGTTGGGTGCAATAGCCATCATGATAGAGATTTAAATGCTTCGATAAATTTATCAAGATGGGTAAAATAAAAGCTTGATAATAGGAGGTAACGATACTGCCTCGTGTGGAGTGTTATACCCCTCGTCCCTTCGGGGTTGCGAGAACACGATGAAGCACTAACTTGTGTAAATTTGATTGAATTGCATAGATTTAGTTAAGTTTATCGTATCGGTATTATGGTGTGCTCGTTTGTTTACTATTATCAGTTATTTCAGGGCAATTTCTTAAAAGTGAATGGGTGCCAGTTATATTATGTATAGGAGTATTGATTTTTGCACCTATGTATCGCTGGAAGGAATGGAAAGCATATAGCCGAAAAAAGAAAATTGTTTTCAGCATCGAGTTTGTCATTATAATTAGCACAATTCCGTTTTTGTTATTGAAAGGAAATGAGATAATAGATGGAATTGTAATGTTTCAAGGGTGGTTATTTATTGCGAAATTGCTATATTTAATATGTATATTAATGTCGGTAGCGGTAATCGCTAAAAAAGTAAACGAAAAGCTATTCGCTAATGAATAAAAGAAAATGCCACCTTATTCGGTGGCATTTTTTTCTATGATTTTAACAAGGGATAACAATTAGTTCCCGATTTGATTTTGTAATAACTTCATATCCGTCTTTTGTAATGACGATATCATCTTCAATTCTACAACCGCCCCAGTTCGGTATGTAAATACCAGGTTCAACGGTAACAACCATACCTTCTTCTAAAGTAGCCTTACTTTCTTGGGATAGGCGAAGAGGTTCATGTATTTCTAACCCAAGACCATGACCGGTAGAGTGTCCAAAATATTGACCGTATCCATGTTCTGTAATGTAATCTCTCGTTATATCATCGATACTTTTCGCAGTTTCCCCAGGTTTAATTGCTTCCGTCCCACGTTTTAACGCTTCTCGTACAACATTGTATATCTTTTTGAATTCTTCTGATGGTTCCCCAATTGCTACAGTACGTGTTATATCGGAACAATATCCATCGTAAAGTGCACCGAAATCTAATGTAACGACGTCGCCTCGTTCGATTATTTTATTTGATGCAACTCCATGAGGAAGTGAAGAACGAACACCAGAAGCTACAATGATTTGAAATGAAGAGGATGTAGCCCCTTTTTTTCGCATGAAAAATTCTAACTCATCTCGTACATCATTTTCACTTATTCCTGGTTTTAGAAACGTAAGGATGTGGTGAAATGCTTCGTCAGCAATATTAGCTGCGATTTTCATTGTTTCTATTTCAGGCATGTCTTTAATAATACGAATATTTTCGATGATTTCGCACACTTGAACCATTTCCGCATGTACGTATTTTTGTAAGTTTTTATATTGTTGTAATGTCATGTTATTTTCTTCAATTCCAAGTTTTTGAATGTTTAATTTCGATACTTGATTTGCAACTTCTTTCTCTAAATTTCCTTTATGCATAACAATTTCAGCGTCTTTTATTTGTGATTTCGCTTGATCTACGTAGCGAAAATCAGTTATAAAAACCGCTTTATCCGCAGAGATTAAGACGACGCCAGCGCTGCCTGTAAAGCCTGTTGCATATTGGCGATTTTCTTTTTTTGTAATAAGTAATCCGTCAATTTCATATTTTTGTAGTTGATTTTGGATTTTATTAATTCTTAAAGTCATGTTAATTTCCCCCTTTTCACAGTATTGAATAAAGCAAATAGCGTGCCAAAATATATATTTGAGGAAAAAAGATAGTAGGAACTACATATGTTTTAGGGGAGATGAAAAATTAGCCCGCTATTTGTGAGAGGCGGTTTGTTCATAAAATCAAGATTACTTCAATAATCAGTGGGGGGATGAAAAAATATTGATTGGAGGTGCACTTTATATACATACTGTAAAAAAATTTATACAGATGTGAAATGACACTGTCAATTTTTTTGACAATATTGAAGGGAAGAAAGATGTTATGAATGAGTGAATGGATATATGAACTGAATTGAAACCATATAAAAAATGCGTTGCTAGCAAGCAACGCATTTTTTAATATTTACGCTTTTAATTTCATTACTGTATCAGCATCTGGTGTTACATATAATGTTTGTTGATTGTCATATGTAACAAATCCAAGTTTTGCACCGCTCGGTTTTTTGACATGGCGTACCTTTGTGAAATCTACAGGAACAGAACTAGAATCTTTTGCTTTACTGTAATAAGCAGCGATTTTAGCGGCCTCGTGTAAAGTCTCTTCCGTAGGTTCAAGAGAACGAATGACAACGTGGGACCCAGGTATGTCTTTCGTATGTAACCAAATTTCATCACGACGGGAGAATTTCGTTGTTAAATAATCATTTTGCTTATTGTTTTTACCGACGAAAATTTCTGTTCCATCACTAGCTAAATATTTGTCCAATACCGGTTTTGTCGGTTTTTTCTTTGTGTTGTTCTTCTTACGATTACGTACATAACCTTCTTCGGCCAGTTCTTCACGAATCTCTTCAATATCTTTTGAAGAAGCAACCTCCATTTGTTGAAGTAAGCTATCAAAATAAAGAATTTCTTCATTTGTTTTTTCGATTTGTTCTTCTACAACAACAACTGAATTTTTTGCTTTTTGATATTTTTGGAAATAGCGTTGTGCATTGTCGGATGGTGTTCTTAAAGGATCTAATGTGATTTTTACAGTCCCACCATTTTCGTCGTAATAGTTAACGACTTCTATCTCTTTATCACCTTTTTTCAAAGCGTACATATTGGCTGTAAGTAGCTCTCCAAATAGTTGGTATTTATCTGCTTTTCCGGCATCTTGTAATGTTTTTTCTAGTTTAATTAGCTTCTTTTCGTTTTTTGTTTTTTCATTTTGCATAAAGCGTTCTAAATCGTGAGCTTGTTGTTTTACACGATCGCGCTCTGCTTTACCAAAGAAGAAACGATCTAATAATTCACTAACAGATGAAAATGTTTTTTCGTTTCCTTGTAAGTGAGAAAGAGGGAATAGGTAAAAGAACTCTTTTCCATTTGCTGTTATCATTGCTGGCACGTACTGATGTGTTAGCAAAGGTTTTTGCAAGCTGAAGAAAGCTTCAGATAATGCTTTTTCATTTGCCATACCTGCTTTTTTTACAACTTCTTTTGCAAATAATGGGGAAATTCCCATGAATGCTCCGACAAGTTGTTTGTCCATGTTGCCAGATAAAAAGTCTAGCGGTTTAATAAAATCATTTTCTGTTTCGATAAGAAGCGGATTAATTTTATGTTGTGCCGGTGGGGCAACATATTCAGCTCCAGCATATACAGTACGATGTCGGTTTACCGCTAAAGAAACGTGTTTTAAGCTATCTAAAATAACATTTGTTTTCGTATCTACTAAGATAATATTACTGTGTCGTCCCATTATTTCGATTACTAATGTTTTTACTGATTCGTCACCGATTTCATTGCGACTGCGGACTGTAATTTGAATAATACGTTCTAAGTCAATTTGTTCAATTTTTTCAATAAATCCACCTTCTAAATGTTTGCGAAGAAGCATACAAAACATCGGCGGTAGCGCTGGTGAATTGTAGTTTTGATTTGTTAAGTGCATACGCGCATATGTAGGGTGAGATGAAAGAATTAGCTTTTGGTTTTTTCCGTTTGCTCGAATATGTAATAAAACTTCATATTTTGAGGGTTGATATATTTTTGAAATTCTTCCTGTTTGAAGAGAATTTGCAATTTCATGTGTAATTGCTCTTGTAAATAATCCATCGAATGCCATGAATGAACACTCCTTTCTAACTAAAAGTTAATTATAGCATTTTTTTGGACGAGGCTGAATAAGCTTTCATTAGAGTATGTCTGGAATCAGGAGGTCGATGGCAGGATGAACTGGTATGAAATGCGAGCACATGAAGTGGAGGAAAGAACGAATACGAATGTGGAGGTAGGTCTTACAGAGCAAGAAGCAGAGGGCCGATTAAAGAAATTTGGTACAAATGAATTGCAAGAAGCAAAGCGGCCTTCTGCGCTTATGGTGTTTTTAGCGCAATTTAAAGATTTTATGGTACTTGTTTTATTTGGTGCTACAATTATTTCAGCTTTTTTAGGAGAGTATATTGATTCGATTGCAATTGTTGCAATTGTTATTATTAATGGTGTCCTTGGTTTCTTTCAAGAGAGGAAAGCTGAAAAATCGTTGGAAGCTTTAAAAGAATTGGCAGCTCCTCAAGTTACTGTACTAAGAAATGGGAAGTGGATAAAAGCGCCGTCAAAGGCGCTTGTACTAGGTGATATTATTAAATTTTCTAGTGGTGACCGTATTGGCGCGGATGTTCGCCTTGTGGAATCTTCAAGTTTATATATTGAAGAATCGGCTCTTACAGGAGAGTCATTGCCTGTACAAAAGAAGGTAGAGGCGTTACAAGGCCAAGATGTTTCAATTGGTGATCAAAAAAACATGGCATTTATGGGGACGATGATAACGAGAGGTGCTGGAACAGGGGTAGTCGTAGCAACTGGAATGAATACAGCTATGGGGCAAATTGCAAATATGTTGCAAAATGCTGAGCAAATGGAAACGCCATTACAAAGAAGATTAGAACAGCTTGGAAAAATTTTAATTATTGTTGCTCTTATTTTGACGGCTCTTGTTGTACTAGCTGGTGTATATCAAGGGAATGAAGTGTATCACATGTTTTTGGCTGGGGTTTCGCTTGCTGTTGCAGCTATTCCAGAAGGATTGCCAGCTATCGTTACGGTTGCGCTATCACTTGGCGTACAGCGTATGATTAAAAAGAGGGCAATTGTGCGAAAGTTGCCAGCTGTAGAAACGTTAGGCTGTGCTTCTGTTATTTGCTCAGATAAAACAGGAACAATGACACAAAATAAAATGATGGTAACACATATGTGGTCAGGCGGAGAATTGTGGAAAGTAACAGGTCAAGGCTATGAGCCAACAGGTTCGTTTATGAAAGGTGAAGCAGTAATTGACCCTACTAAGACGAAATCACTGTATCAACTACTTACATTTGGCTGTTTATGTAATAATGCGAATGTTATTCAAAAGAAAAAGACGTATGTGTTAGATGGAGATCCAACAGAGGGAGCTCTCGTTGCTGCTGCAATGAAGGCGGGAATATCACGTGAAGCTCTTAAAGGAAAGTTTGAAGTCATTCGTGAATTTCCTTTTGATTCAACTAGAAAAATGATGAGCGTTATCGTTCGGGATCGTGAAGGCAAAAAATTTGTTATTACAAAAGGAGCACCAGATGTTCTTTTGCAAATGAGTCAAACAATTTTGTGGGGAAATAAGCAGCAGCCTTTAAGTGAAATGTATCGAAAAGAAGTGCAGGCAGCGATTCATAGTTTAGGAAGTCAAGCTTTACGAACGATTGCGGTGGCATTTAAACCGTTAAAAGCTACAGATTCAATTGAACATGAAAGAGAAGTCGAGCAGGATTTTATGCTTGTTGGAATACAAGGAATGATAGATCCACCAAGACTAGAAGTGGCGCAAGCGGTGAAAGAGTGTAAGGAAGCTGGTATTAGAACGGTAATGATTACGGGAGATCATAAAGTGACGGCAATGGCAATTGCGGAACAGTTAGGGGTTTTACCGGCGGGTGGACGCGTTGTTGAAGGTGTAGAACTTGCGAATATGGATGTAGAGGCATTAGAAGATATTGTAGAAGATACGTATGTATTCGCTCGTGTGTCTCCTGAGCATAAATTAAAAATCGTTAAGGCGCTGCAAAATAAGGGACATATAGTAGCTATGACAGGTGATGGAGTGAACGATGCTCCAGCTATTAAAACAGCTGATATAGGGATTGCGATGGGAATTACAGGGACAGATGTTGCAAAAGAAGCTTCGTCACTTGTGTTGTTAGATGATAACTTTGCTACGATTAAATCGGCGATTAAAGAAGGTAGAAACATATATGAAAATATTCGGAAGTTTATTCGGTATTTGTTAGCATCTAACGTTGGTGAAATTTTAGTTATGTTATTTGCGATGTTACTTGCACTGCCATTGCCGATGGTTCCAATTCAAATTTTATGGGTGAACTTAGTTACTGACGGTTTACCAGCGATGGCATTAGGTTTGGATAAGGCTGAAGGAGATGTGATGAAGAGAACACCACGCCATCCGAAAGAAGGGGTGTTCGCTAGAGGGCTTGCGTGGAAAATTATAAGTCGTGGTTTTCTAATCGGAGCAGTGACATTAGTAGCGTTTATCATTGCATTTAACCAGCATCCGAATGAATTGAAGTATGCACAAACGGTAGCATTCGCAACATTAGTACTGGCTCAGCTTATTCATGTATTTGATTGTCGTAGTGAACATTCTATATTTCACCGCAACCCGTTTGGAAATATATATTTAGTAGGGGCGGTTATTATTTCTTTACTGTTAATGCTTGTAGTTATATATTATCCACCATTACAGCCGATTTTTAGCACAATGCCGATACAAGCACGAGATTGGTTGTTAATTGGAGGATTATCATCTATTCCGACCTTCTTATTAGTAGGATCCTTATTAACAAGAAAAAAGGAGAAAAAGAAAAAGCCGCTGTTATATAAGAAGGGATTAAACTTGAAATAGTCAATGATATGAAAATATGATATAATTTACAGAAGGTAGTAGAGTCGCATCTCTATTGCCTTTTTCATTGAGTTATTTCATGGCTTGGATGTGATAAAGATGATTTGTAGTATGACAGGATTTGGAAGATCGAAGGTAGAAAACGATACTTTTCAAATAACAGTAGAAATGAAGTCGGTGAACCATCGTTTTTTAGAAATGAGTATTAGGCTTCCGAAGCAAATGATGGCGTTTGAAGACAAGATTCGTAAAATAATTGCAAAGCAAGTTCGCCGTGGACGTATTGAAGTGTCTATTAGTATAACGGGCGAAGGGCTTGTTGAAAGAAAATTAACTGTGAATTGGGAACTTCTCAAGCAGTACCAATCCATTATGGAAGATATAAAAGGGAAATTTCAATTACAAGATTCTATTACACTCGGGCAACTAATGGGAATGCCAGAAGTAACGGCAGTTGAAGAAATAGAAAATGTAAATGAACAATTTGAAACCGGTTTATATGAAGCTGTTCGCCAAGCTGCTCATATGTTGAAAACGATGAGAGATGGCGAAGGAGAACGATTACATAAAGATATAGCATATCGTTTGCAAGAGATTCATAATTGTGTAAATGCAATTATTCCACATGCACCAATTGTTACACAAAAATATCGTGAACGATTAGAAAATCGCTTAAAAGAATTACATAATCAAGATTTAGATGAACAACGATTGTTGACAGAAGTAGCAATATTTGCAGAGCGTTCAGATATTCACGAAGAATTAGTTCGATTACAAAGTCATTTAGATCAATTTCGTGAAGCACTGCAAATTACAGAGCCTGTTGGAAGGAAAATGGACTTCATCGTGCAAGAGATGCATAGGGAAGTTAATACGATAGGTTCTAAGGCAAATGACTTAACAATTTCAAAATATGTCGTAGAAATGAAAAATAACCTTGAAAAAATTCGTGAACAAGTACAAAATATTGAGTAGCTTTCAAAAAATATATAAAGTTATACGTGGTGGAGAAATCGGATAGACTTACTAGGAGGCGCAAACTATGGCCATGCGGTTTTTAAATATTGGATACGGAAATATAGTATCTGCTCATCGAATTATTGCTATTGTAAGTCCGGAGTCAGCTCCTATTAAACGGACAGTACAGGAAGCGCGTGAACATAATGCTTTGCTTGATGCTACGTATGGGAGAAAAACAAGGGCGGTTATTGTTATGGATGATGGGCATGTAGTATTAAGTCCAATTCAGCCAGAGACGATTGCACATCGTTTGAATAATAAAGAAGATTTAAGTGAGGAAGGGTAGGTTTTACATATTTATGAGAAGTAGAAGAGGATTGCTCATCGTTCTTTCGGGACCTTCTGGTGTCGGGAAAGGAACGGTTCGAAAAGAGCTGTTTAGCCATGAAGACACACGTTTTCAGTACTCTATTTCAGTAACGACACGTAAACCGCGTGAAGGTGAAGTAGATGGTGTGGATTATTTCTTTAAAGAGAGAGAAGAATTTGAAGAAATGATCCGTAATGAAAAGTTACTTGAATGGGCTGAGTTCGTTGGTAATTATTACGGAACACCGATTGATTATGTTGAAAAAACGTTACAAGAAGGAAAAGATGTGTTCTTAGAAATTGAAGTGCAAGGAGCAATTCAAGTTAAGAAAGCCTTCCCAGCAGGTGTATTTATTTTCTTAGCACCTCCAAGTTTATCTGAACTAAAGAACCGAATTGTCGGCCGTGGTACAGAAACTGAAGATGTTATTGAAAATCGTTTAACTGTAGCGAAAGAAGAAATCGAAATGATGGACGCTTATGACTATGTTGTAGAAAACGATCAAGTTGAATTAGCTTGCGACCGAATTAAAGCAATTGTGGTTGGTGAACATTGCCGCCGCGAAAGAGTGGCAAAATACTATAAAGAAATGACGGAGGGTCTATAATTATGTTAAATCCATCAATTGACTCATTATTAACAAAAATCGATTCTAAATATACACTTGTAACAGTAGCTGCAAAGCGTGCACGTGAAATGCAAATTGCTGACAATTGTGTTATTGAAAAGCCTGTTTCTTATAAATGTGTAGGTAAAGCATTAGAAGAAATCGATTTAGAAGTATTAAAATATGTACCAAGCGATGACACAATAATTGATTAAGACATTCTTTTCGACAAATTAAAACATAGACTTTATAATTTTCTATGTAACGGTAACAACCTATTTACAAGTAGGTTGTTATTTTTTTATGATAGGGAAGAAATAATCGTAAAAAGGTGGAACAACATATTGGTACTGACGAGCTGAAAATTCTATTTCAGTAGAATAAGTTTGAAAAAGAAAGAGGACGAGTCATATGCTAAAAGGGAAAAAGATACTTCTATGTGTAACAGGAGGCATTGCAGTTTTTAAAGCAGCTGCGTTAACGAGTAAATTGACACAAGCGGGTGCTACTGTAAAAGTAATGATGAGTGAATCGGCAATGAAGTTTGTTACACCTCTTACATTTCAAGCGCTTTCTCGCCACGATGTATATACGGATACGTTTGATGAAAAAGACTCAGCAGTTATCGCTCACATTGATTTAGCGGATTGGGCAGATGTTGTACTTGTGGCACCTGCTACAGCGAATTGCATTGGAAAGTTAGCTGGCGGTATTGCTGATGATATGATTACAACTACTTTGTTGGCTACTACAGCTCCAGTTTGGATTGCGCCTGCTATGAATGTGCATATGTATGAAAATAAAATTGTTCAAAAAAATATGATGACGTTAAAAGCGTTAGGATATACATTTATTGAGCCTGGCGAAGGCTTTTTAGCATGTGGTTATGTAGCTAAGGGAAGACTGGAAGAACCTGAAGTGATTATTAGAAGGTTAGAAGAGGTTTTCTCAGAACAAAAACCATTGCAAGGAAAGCGAATATTAATAACGGCTGGCCCGACACGTGAAAAGATTGACCCAGTCCGTTTTATGACGAATTTTTCTTCTGGAAAGATGGGGTATGCGATCGCAGAAGTTGCAGCAAGCTTAGGTGCTGATGTCATACTTGTTTCAGGACCGACAGCATTAGAGTCACCATTACATGTC
This sequence comes from Bacillus sp. RC252, assembly GCF_044909215.1. Lineage (NCBI taxonomy): Bacteria > Bacillati > Bacillota > Bacilli > Caryophanales > Bacillaceae > Bacillus > Bacillus sp. RC252. The sequence goes on from NZ_JBIYDV010000006.1 coordinate 209,673, forward strand.
ACAACAATACAAGTAGAATCTGCACAAGATATGTTAGAGGCAGTCCTTCAGCATTATCAGAGTGTGGATGTTGTCATCAAGACAGCAGCCGTTGCAGATTACCGTCCGAAATATGTTCATGATAATAAAATGAAAAAGAAAAATGGCGATGCTGTAATTGAATTAGAAAGAACAGTGGATATTTTAAAAACGTTAGGTGAGAAGAAGGACCGACAGTTACTTATCGGTTTTGCAGCTGAAACGACAAACATAGAGGAATACGCAACGAGAAAATTACGTGAGAAAAATGCAAATATGATTGTTGCGAATGACGTGAAAGCGCAAGGAGCTGGGTTTGGTACGGATACAAATATTGTGACAATGTATAGAAAAGATGGAGAAATCATTGAGCTGCCACTTTTAACGAAGAAAGAAGTGGCTCGTGAAATATTAAAGCAAATAGAAATGATGTTAGAAGATGATTATGTATGAAGTTTGCAAGTGTAATTGTTGATGTACCTGCACGTCAAACAGATCGACCGTTTGATTATATTATCCCTAAAAAATGGGAAGATATCGTGCAAACAGGAATGCGTGTAGTAGTCCCATTCGGTCCGAGGAAATTGCAAGGTTTTATTATTGGCATAAAGGATTCGGTTGAACTAGAAAGTAAAAAGTTAAAAGCGTTGTATGAAATATTAGATGTCACTCCGGTTTTAAATGATGAATTATTAAAACTTGGGTATTGGCTTACAAGTGAAACGTTATGTTATATGATTTCAGCTTTTCAGGTGATGCTTCCGACGGCGATCAAAGCAACATATAAAAAGCGTCTGCAACTTCGTAACCGAGAAGAAGTAGCACCAGAAATTCTTTCTTTATTTCAAGGGAAGGAAACGATAGATTGGGAAGCTATCGAAGCACAGCCACACCTATATCGCACTATTCAACAAGAAATTAAAAATGGTACGACTGAAGTGGTTTATCAAGTAAAGGATAAAGTGCAGAAGAAGAAACAAAGAGTAGTTCAACCGGAGTTGCCGGCAGATAAATTGGAATTAGCAGCATTTGAACTGAAAAGTAAAAAACAACAAGATGTACTCTATTATTTTGTAGAAAACTACAAAAGTGTACCGTTAAAAAATTTAACAGAAGAATTACAAATAACAGATGCTCCAATAAAAGCACTTGTTAAAAAGGGTCTAATCTCAGAAAAGTATGTAGAAGTATACCGGAGTCCGTATGACGATGATGATTTTGAACAAACGAAACCATTTCCGCTTACTGAGGAACAAAAACAAGTAATTACACCGATTTTGTCATCAATTACAAATGAAACTTACAATCCATTTTTACTATATGGTGTTACAGGAAGTGGTAAGACTGAAGTGTATTTACAATCTATAGCAGCGGTGCTCGAGAAAGGAAAAGAAGCAATTGTGCTTGTTCCTGAAATTGCGCTAACGCCCCAGATGGTAGATCGCTTTAAAGGTAGGTTCGGTTCGCAAGTTGCAGTTCTTCACAGTGCGCTTTCTGTTGGCGAGAAATATGATGAATGGCGAAAGATATTAAGAAAAGAAGTGAAAGTTGTAGTTGGTGCGCGTTCAGCTATTTTTGCTCCATTCGAAAATTTAGGAATCATTATTATTGATGAAGAGCATGAATCAAGTTATAAGCAAGAGGATAACCCAAAGTATCATGCAAGAGATGTAGCAGTGTGGAGAGGACAATACCATAAGTGTCCAATCGTTCTCGGAAGTGCAACGCCGACACTTGAATCGTTTGCTAGAGCGAAAAAAGGTGTCTATGGGTTGCTTACAATGGAAAAACGTATGAACAAACAAGCTTTGCCGACTGTAGAAATTGTTGATATGCGTGAAGAGCTTCGTGATGGAAATCGCTCAATGTTTTCAAAGGCACTGCATGAAAAAATAGCAGATCGATTAGAAAAGAAAGAACAAATGGTTCTCTTTTTAAATAGAAGGGGTCATTCTACGTTTGTGATGTGCCGTGATTGTGGGTATGTCGTACAATGTCCGCATTGTGATATTTCGTTGACATATCACAAAATGAACCATCGTTTAAAATGTCATTATTGTAGTCATGAGGAAAATATGCCAACGGAGTGTCCTGCTTGTAATAGTACGTATATTCGTTTCTTTGGTACAGGGACGCAAAAGGTTGAAGAAGAAATCACAAAACTATTCCCTGAGGCGCGGGTCATTCGAATGGATGTGGATACAACAAGCCGTAAAGGAATGCATGAAAAATTATTAAAGGCGTTTGGTGAAGAGAAAGCAGATATATTACTTGGAACACAAATGATTGCAAAAGGGCTTGATTTTCCGAAGGTGACGCTTGTTGGCGTTTTAACGGCGGATACGATGCTTCATCTACCTGATTTTCGGGCGAGTGAAAAGACGTATCAGCTATTGACACAAGTGAGTGGACGTGCAGGAAGACATGAATTGCCAGGGGAAGTTGTAATTCAAACGTATACGCCGGAACATTACAGTGTAGAATTAGCAAAGAATCAACAATATGATGTATTTTATGAGCACGAAATGCAAATGAGGCAAATGAGACAATATCCGCCATATTACTACGTTGTACTTGTAACTGTATCTCATCCGGAATTATTAAAGGCAGTCCAAGTGACGGAAAAAATTGTCGGTCATTTACGAACGCATTGTTCAAGGCAAACGATGGTGTTAGGGCCGGTTGCTTCAGCAATTCCAAGGATAAAAGATAGATATCGTTACCAATGCATGATAAAATACAAACGGGAACCAAACTTAAAGAACGTGCTCAAAATGGTAAATGAACATTATCAAGCAGAAATGCAAAAAGAGCTACAAATCTCAATTGATTTTAATCCAACAATGTTAATGTAGCGGAGGGAAATATGGCAGTTTTAGAAATTGTAAAGCATCCAAATGAAGTGTTAGAAAAACCATGCGAAAGAGTAATTAACTTTGATAAAAAGTTAGTGAAATTGTTAAAAGATATGCATGAAACAATGTTAATTGCAGACGGAGTTGGTCTAGCTGCGCCACAAGTGGGTGTAAGCTTACAAGTTGCTGTTGTTGATATAGGTGATGATACGGGTAAAATTGAATTAATTAATCCTGTTATTTTAGAAAAACGTGGTGAACAAGTAGGTCCCGAAGGCTGCTTAAGCTTTCCGGGACTTTATGGTGAAGTGGAGCGCGCAGATTACATTAAAGTACGTGCACAAAATCGTCGCGGTAAAATATTTTTATTAGAAGCGGATGACTTCTTAGCGCGTGCAATTCAGCATGAAATCGATCATTTACACGGTGTTTTATTTACATCTAAAGTGAAAAGGTATTATGAAGCAGGCGAATTAGAATAGGTTTAAAAGGAGCGGTTTTTGAATGATGAAAGTAGTATTTATGGGGACACCGGACTTTTCTGTGCCGGTGCTTCGTCGTCTTATCGAGGACGGATATGACGTAGTTGGTGTTGTAACGCAACCTGATCGTCCAGTTGGTAGAAAAAAGGTTTTAACACCTACTCCTGTTAAAGTAGAAGCGGAGAAACATGGTATTCCAGTAGTACAGCCGTTAAAAATTCGTGAAAAAGACGAATATGAAAAAGTATTAGCACTAGAGCCAGACTTAATTGTAACAGCAGCATTTGGACAAATCGTACCGAATGAAATTTTAGAAGCGCCAAAGTATGGATGTATTAATGTCCACGCATCATTACTTCCAGAACTTCGCGGTGGTGCACCAATTCATTATGCGATCATGGAAGGTAAAGAGAAAACAGGTATTACAATTATGTATATGGTAGAAAAATTAGATGCTGGCGATATATTAACGCAAGTAGAAGTAGAAATTGAAGAGCGTGAAACAACAGGTTCATTATTTGATAAGTTAAGCGAAGCAGGAGCACACCTTTTATCTAAAACGGTTCCTTTACTAATTCAGGGTAAACTAGAACCAATTAAACAAAGTGAAGCTGAAGTAACGTTTGCATATAATATAAAACGTGAGCAAGAGATAATTGATTGGACAAAAACAGGTGAAGAAGTATACAATCACATTCGCGGATTGAATCCATGGCCAGTTGCTTATACGACTTTGGCAGGACAAGTTATTAAAGTATGGTGGGGAGAGAAGGTCTCTATTACAGAGAAAGCTGAACCAGGTACAATAGTAGCTCTTGAAGAAGATGGATTTGTTGTTGCAACAGGGAACGAGACAGGCGTTAAAATCACTGAATTGCAACCATCTGGTAAAAAGCGTATGAGTTGTTCACAATTTTTACGTGGAACAAAACCTGAAATTGGTACGAAGTTAGGAGAAAATGCATGAGACAAAATGTTCGTGAGTTAGCTCTGGATGGCTTAATTCAAGTAGAAAAAAGTGGTGCGTATAGCAACTTACTTTTAAATAATTTGATTGAAAAAAATACAATTGACAGAAAAGATATTGGTTTATTAACTGAAATGGTATATGGAACAATTCAACGTCGTGACACACTAGATTATTATTTACAACCATTTTTAAGAAAAAAGGTTGAAGCGTGGGTAAGAGTGTTGCTTCGCCTATCTCTATATCAAATGCTATATTTAGACCGAGTTCCAGAAAGAGCGGCTATTCATGAAGCAGTTGAGATTGCAAAGCGTCGTGGGCATAAAGGGATTTCAGGCATGGTGAACGGAGTATTGCGTTCAATTCAGCGAGAAGGTGTACCTTCGTTAGAAGAAATCGAAAATCCAGTAGAACGACTTGCGATTGCAACGAGTCATCCAATGTGGCTTGTACAAGAATGGGCATCCGAATATGGTTTAGAGACAGCAGAGAAAATGTGTGAAGTAAATATGTTGCCACCTGTACCAACAGCACGTGTAAATGTTGATAAAGTAACGGTAGAAGAAGCGGTTGCGTTATTAGCTGATGAGGGGATAGAAGCAAAACGTGGCGAATTGTCAGAGGATGCAATTCAAATTGAAAGAGGAAATGTCGCACATACAGAAGCGTTCAAAAAAGGTTTCCTTTCTATTCAAGATGAAAGCTCAATGCTTGTAGCACGTGCTTTAGAACCGAAAAAAGGAGATACAGTTCTAGATAGTTGTGCTGCTCCTGGCGGAAAAACAACTCATATTGCAGAGCGTTTGGACGGAACTGGTAAGGTAATGTCGCTTGATTTACACGCACATAAAGTACGTTTAATTGAACAACAGGCGAAGAGACTCGGTTTAGAAAATATAGAAACGATGGCTTTAGATGCTAGAAAAGTTCAAGAGCATTTTGCAAATGAATCTTTTGACAAAATATTAGTAGATGCACCATGTTCTGGATTTGGTGTTATTAGACGTAAACCTGATATTAAGTTAGGTAAAGATAAGGGCGATAGTGAAAGGTTATCAACGATTCAACTTGCGATACTAGAAAAAATAGCACCATTGTTAAAACAAGGTGGTCGCCTTGTTTATAGTACGTGCACAATTGAAAAAATAGAAAATGAACAAGTAATAAAGCAATTTTTACAAGAGCATCCTGAATTTGAATGGGATACTACGATAAAAGATCGCATGCCAGAAAAGTTAAATCCGTATATTGATGAAGGTCAAGTACGAATTTTACCGCATTATTTTGCAACAGATGGCTTTTATATTGCTTGTTTAAGAAAGAAGGTGTAGCATCATGGAAACGACTGTAAAAAAACAAAAGAAAAATCTAGAAACAAAGAAACCATCAATTTATTCTTTACAACTTCATGAAATGCAAGATTGGTTAAAGGAACAAGGAGAACCTAAGTTCCGTGCAGGACAAATTTTTGATTGGCTATATAAAAAACGTGTAAAAAATTATGAGGATATGTCAAACCTTGCTAAAGGATTGCGCGATAAATTGTCGAATTCCTTTGATATTACTACTTTAAACACTTTAGTAAAACAAACGTCTTCGGATGGAACGATTAAATTCCTATTCCAGTTATACGATGGATACTCTATTGAAACTGTACTAATGCGACATGAATATGGAAATTCCATTTGTGTAACAACACAGGTGGGTTGCCGCATTGGCTGTACGTTCTGTGCTTCTACACTTGGTGGGTTAAAACGAAACTTAGAGGCTGGAGAAATTGTAGCGCAAGTAGTAGAAGTTCAGCGTGCGCTTGATGAAACAGAAGAACGTGTAAGTTCTCTTGTTGTTATGGGAATTGGAGAACCATTTGATAATTATGATAACTTAATGTCATTCTTACGCATTGTAAATCATGAAAAAGGAATTCATATTGGTGCAAGACATATGACAGTTTCAACAAGTGGAATTGTTCCAAAAATTTATAAGTTCGCTGAAGAAGATATGCAAATTAATTTTGCGATTTCATTGCATGCTGCAAATACAGAGATACGTTCAAAATTAATGCCGATCAACCGTGCTTATAAGCTACCTGATTTAATGGAAGCTGTTAAATACTATGTAAATAGAACAGGGCGTCGTATTACATTTGAATATGGCTTATTTGGAGGAGAAAATGACCAAGTTGAGCACGCTGAAGAACTTGCTGCGCTCTTAAAAGGTGTAAAATGTCATGTAAACTTAATTCCGGTAAACTACGTGCCAGAACGTGATTATGTACGTACGCCACGAGAGCAAATTTTCTTATTTGAAAAGACGCTAAAAGATCGTGGAGTGAATGTAACCATTCGCCGTGAACAAGGTCATGATATTGATGCAGCCTGCGGTCAGTTGCGTGCAAAGGAGCGCAAAGAAGAGACGAGGTGACTAGATGAAAGCCGTGTTTCTATCGGATAAAGGAAAAGTTCGTCAACATAATGAAGATAGTGCAGGAGTTTTTCGCAATTTAGATGGAAATATTTTAGCGGTAGTAGCAGATGGAATGGGAGGTCATCGAGCTGGCGATGTAGCTAGCTCGATGGCTATTCAATTATTCCATGATTATTGGAAGCAAACGCATAATATGAATGAGCCTAAAAAGGTAGAAAAGTGGTTACATACTAACGTTGGAATTATTAATGAGCGCATATATGCTTACTCTCAGCAACATGTAGAATGTAATGGCATGGGAACAACGGTTATCGTGGCGATTTGTACACCTAGTTTTGTAACAATAGGTCATATAGGAGATAGTCGTTGTTATATGGTATCAGAGGGAGAAATATCGCTTGTAACGGAAGACCACTCACTTGTAAATGAACTTGTTAGGCACGGTGAAATTTCAAAAGAAGATGCAGAATATCACCCGAAAAAGAATGTTCTGTTAAGAGCGTTAGGGACAGAAGAAAAAGTCAGACTAGATGTTAAAACATTGGTGCTCGAAGAAGACGATCAATTGCTTCTTTGCTCTGATGGATTGTCTAACAAAGTCCCTATGGCTGATATGCAACAAATTTTACAATTGAATGAACAGCTCGAGGCGAAGGGGGAGCATCTCATTCAATTAGCAAATGATCGTGGTGGAGAAGATAATATTACCCTCGTTATTATTGATTATACGGATTCGACAAACGAAAGTAGGTGAAGTGCAACGTGCTGATTGGAAAACGCTTAAATGACCGTTATAAGCTGCTGAAAATGATTGGCGGTGGAGGAATGGCCAATGTATATTTAGCTCATGATGATATACTTGGTCGAGATGTAGCGGTAAAAATATTAAGACTCGACTATTCAAATAATGAAGAGTTTATTAAACGTTTCCATCGAGAAGCGCAATCTGTTACAACGTTGTCGCATCCAAATATTGTGAATATGTATGATGTTGGGGAAGAGGATGATATATATTATCTTGTAATGGAATATGTACCTGGGCGAACATTGAAGCAATACATAATTGATCGAGGGATGTTACCGATAGGAGAGGCTCTTGATATAATGGAGCAGTTAACGTCCGCTATGGCACACGCCCATCATTTTGAGATTGTACATCGTGATATTAAACCGCACAATATTTTGATTCGAGATGACGGAGTGGTCAAAGTAACAGACTTTGGAATTGCGACAGCTACAAGTGCAGCAACGATTACACATACAAATTCGGTGCTCGGTTCGGTGCATTATTTATCACCAGAACAAGCGCGCGGTGGTATAGCGAATAAACAATCAGATATTTATTCACTTGGGATTGTTATGTTTGAATTGTTAACAGGAAGACAACCGTTTTCTGGTGAATCTGCTGTTGCAATTGCGTTAAAACATTTACAAAATGAAATGCCATCTCCAAAAAGATGGAATGAAAATATTCCACAAAGTGTTGAAAATATTATATTAAAGGCAACTGCGAAAGATCCGTTCCATCGATATCAATCTGCTAACGCGATGAAACGAGATATTGAAACAGCACTATACCCAGAACGAATAAATGAACAACCATTTTACATACCAGAAGATATGGAAGCAACGAAAGCGATTCCAATTATTCAACAAGAACAACTATTTCAAAATGTAAGTGATGAAACGATTGTATTAAAAGGAAGTAAAGTGGATGAACAAGTAAGAAAAGAAGAGACCAAATCAGGTAAGAAGAAAAAGCGAAATAATAAATGGCTGAAAGTTTTAATTACAACATTTTTACTTTTAGCGATAGGGATAACCTTAGCACTTACTGTTATTCCAGGCTTCTTTATTCCGAAAGATGTGAAGGTTCCTGATGTGGCTGGTATGAAATATACGACAGCTGTAAATACATTAGTTGAAAAAGGTTTTGAAGTTACTGAACCTAATCTTGTATATACAGATGATGTTGAAGCCGGAAAAGTGATAAAAACAGATCCTATAGCAGGAAGAGTAGTGAAAGAAAACTCTAAAATTACTATCTATCAATCAGGTGGGAAAAAGAAAAGTAAGATGCGTGATTTGACAGGAAAAGATTTCGAGAGTATAAGAGCTGAGTTAGAAGAAAAATATAAACAAGTTACAATAAATTATATTGAAAATGATAAGCCGAAAGGTGAAATTGTAGAGCAAATACCAACGCCTGATCAAATGGTTATAGAGGCAGAACAAGAACTGAAAATTTGGGTAAGTAAAGGACCTTATCAAATAAGACCAGGTGATTTTTCAGGATGGACTGAAAATAGTGTAAAAGGTTATTTAAATGAAAGAAAGCTTGTTTCTGATATAAAAAGAGAGTATTCAGATACGGTTGATAAAGGTCTTGTTATTTCACAGTTACCAAAGCCTGGGACACCTTTAAAAGAAGGAGATAAAGTATCGATTGTTATCTCCGATGGTCCGAAGCCTAAAGTGACGAAAACGATAAAAGTGGATAACATTTCTATCCCATATGAAGCTTCTGCAACAGGTGAAAAAAAGCCGCAAACAATAGAAATTTATAAAGAAGATATGCAGCAAAAAATGGATAAACCAGTTGAAACGAGAACAATTACTGAGTCAGCGATTATTTCTTTAGAATTTGTAATTCAAGAAGGTGCAAAGGGACACTATAAAATTGTCCGAGATGGAGTAACGATTATGGACAAGGAAGTACCATATCCAGCTCAATAATAGTGAATTCCATCGTCCTTATATAGAAGATGGAATTTATTACTCTTGCCTGTTATGCTGTCTACATCGTGGACTGTATAACAGGCAAAAATATATGATTCAAAAAGCTGTAAAAGTGATACTGTTGTAAATAATATTTCAAATTTGATGGTAGATTAAATATATGAACCTGGATATATATTTGGTGGGCTTTGAAATAATTGTTTAAAGAACGCTAGTCTATTCATATTTAATTGCAGTTTCATTTTATACAAAATAAAGGAGAATTATATGCCAGAAGGAAAAATTGTAAAAGCTCTAAGTGGGTTTTATTATGTGCAGAATGAGGAAGGGATTACACAATGTCGTGGGCGTGGTGTATTTAGAAAGAATAAAATTACGCCACTTGTAGGAGACCAAGTTGTTTTTCAAGCGGATAATCCGAGTGAGGGTTATGTGTTAGAAGTATTTGATCGGAAAAATGAACTTGTTAGACCTCCTATTGCTAATGTTGATCAAGCTATTCTTGTTTTCTCAGCGGTAGAACCAGATTTTAATCCAGGACTGTTAGATCGATTTTTAGTATTAATTGAATATCATAACATCAAACCAATTATTTGTATTAGTAAGATGGATTTAGTAGATGAAAAAATGAGAGAAACTGTTGAATCTTATGCAAATGATTATCGTGAAATGGGTTATGATGTGTTGTTTACTTCTATAAATACATCGAAAAGTATTGATATTCTGAAACCATTCTTAGAAGGTTGTATTTCCGTCGTTGCAGGCCAATCTGGTGTTGGGAAATCTTCAATGCTAAATGTATTACGTCCAGATTTAGAATTGAAAACTAATGATATTTCTTCACATTTAGGACGTGGAAAGCATACGACAAGACACGTAGAATTAATTACAGTTGGAAGCGGACTTGTTGCGGATACACCTGGTTTTAGTTCGCTTGATTTCATAGATATAGAGGTAGAAGATCTTACATATTGTTTTCCAGAGTTGAAAGAAGCGAGCCAATACTGTAAATTTAGAGGGTGTACACACCTTGCTGAACCGAAATGTGCGGTGAAAGCTGCGGTTGAAGAAGGAAAGATTACCGAATATCGTTATAAGAATTACAAACAATTCGTAGAAGAAATTAGAGAGAGAAAGCCGAGGTATTAGTCATGATTAAAATTGCACCATCGATTTTATCAGCAGATTTTTCAAGATTAGGGGAAGAGATTAAAGATGTAGAAAAAGGCGGAGCTGACTACATTCACGTCGATGTAATGGATGGGCATTTCGTACCAAATATTACGATTGGACCATTAATTGTAGAAGCAATCCGTCCGATTACATCATTACCGTTAGATGTACATTTAATGATTGAAAATCCTGATAACTATATCCCAACTTTCGCAAAAGCGGGAGCGGATATTATTACTGTTCACGTAGAAGCGTGTCCTCATTTACATCGTACAATTCAGTTAATTAAATCTCATGACATTAAAGCAGGGGTTGTATTAAATCCGCATACTCCAGTTTCAACGATTGAGCATGTATTAGAAGATATAGACATGGTATTACTTATGACAGTAAACCCTGGATTTGGCGGACAGAAGTTTATTCATTCTGTATTACCGAAAATCAAACAAGTTGCAGAAATGGTTAAAGAGCGAAATCTAGAAGTGGAAATTGAGGTTGATGGTGGTGTCAACGCTGAAACGGCAAGACTTTGTATTGAAGCAGGAGCGAATGTTCTTGTAGCGGGATCAGCAGTATACAATCAAAAAGACCGCGGTGAAGCAATTCGTGTAATTCGCGGATAAAGAACGAACCTTTATCCTAGTGAAGCTTCTAGTTCATTAAGACTTCACTATTTATACATGTTAGAGTGACAAATAAGGAGAAAGGCAATCTACCGAATGGCAGATTGCCTTTTTACAATAGAAGGGGAAGGAAAAATGATTATTCATATTTTAGCGGGAGGACCTGCAGAATACTGCGCAGATTTTTCTCGGTATGAAAATGAAGAAGTAGTTTGGGCGGCCGTTGATAGAGGAGTGTACCGTTTGTTGAAAAGAGGGATCACTCCGGCTGTTGCGTTTGGGGATTATGATTCAGTTACTGATGAGGAATTAGCATGGATGAGGCAGCAAACAAATGAATTACATATTGTCCCGCGAGAAAAAGATCAAACAGATTTAGAAATTGCAATTAGCTGGGCTTTAGAACAGAAACCAAAGTTAATTCGTATTTTTGGTGCTACTGGTGGAAGACTTGATCATGGTTTAGCAAATATTCAGATGCTTTTAAAGGGATTAGAAGTAAACATAGAAATGTGTATTGTGGACAATAAAAATGAAATAATGGTGAAAAAGTTTGGTATGTATATAATTGAAGGAAACGAACATTTTCCATACGTATCATTTGTACCAGTTACTGAAAGGGTAGAAGGTATTACACTTCACGGTTTTAAGTACCCTCTTACTAATAAAACAATAGAGTGGGGATCGACACTTTGTATTAGTAATGAACTCATTGAGGAAAAAGGTAATTTTTCATTTACTTCTGGCATATTAATGATGATAAGAAGCACTGATTGAAGAAACAATTTTGCTCCTTGCATCATATAGTGAACAAGTGGAGTAATGGGGATTAGGAGGGAAACCATGAGATTTTATACAATTAAGTTACCTAAATTTCTTGGTGGAATTGTTCGTGCGATGTTAAATACCTTCAAAAAAGACTAAAAAAGCACCTATTACCGGTGCTTTTTCCAATGGTATAATAAAAAAAGAGCCTAGCGGCTCTTTTTTTTATTATTAAACACGTTCGATTTTGCCAGATTTTAATGCTCTAGCAGAAACGTAAACACGTTGAACTTTTCCGTCGATGCGTACGCGAACTTTTTGAAGGTTAGCGCCCCATTTACGTTTTGTAGCGTTCATTGCGTGAGAACGAGAGTTACCAGAACGAGCTTTTCTTCCAGTGATAGCACAAACACGAGCCATTTATATTTCCCTCCCTTAACTACCGTAACATACGTAATTTTTCAATGTTAGCCTTTTATGCGATGCTAAAAACACTACTATAATTTAACACAACTAAAAAGAGAATGCAACACCGTAGGAAAAAGAAATCAAGAAAAAATACTTGACACTATATGTCAATGAAGAAAAGGTGAAATCAAGAAAAATTGCTTGACATATTATAGTGGTACATGTTGTATAATAACAATGGACTATTTTGCTCATCATAAAAAAATGTAATTTAAAACATAAAATATGAGAGTGAAAAAGAAAGAACGATGGAATTTTCTTTAAAAAGATTATATGATAGTAACTAAAGTAGTCTAGCTCACTTTCACCATTTATGAAGGGGGAAACGAGATGTCAATTGAAATTAAAACGAAGTACGGTCAAATTGATATTAGTACAGATGTAATTGCAACAATTGCTGGAGGTGCCGCAGTAGATTGCTACGGTATCGTAGGTATGGCATCAAAAAATCAGTTAAAAGATGGATTAACAGAAATTTTACGAAAAGAAAACTTCACTAGAGGCGTTATTGTTCGTAAAAATGAAGATGAAGTACATATTGATATGTATATTATTGTGAGCTATGGTACGAAAATTTCAGAAGTAGCACATAACGTGCAGACTAAAGTGAAATATACATTAGATCAAACTGTAGGACTAGCAGTAGATTCTGTAAACATCTACGTACAAGGAGTTAAAGTAATAAACTTGTAATGTGCATTAAGGAGGAAAATCTGTGTCAATTCAAAAAATTGATGGAAAACGTTTATCACAAATGATCATTCAAGGAGCCAATAATTTAACAAATAATGTTCAGCTTGTTGATGCATTAAACGTATTCCCAGTTCCAGATGGCGATACCGGTACAAACATGAACTTATCAATGACTTCAGGCGCGCGTGAAGTGAAAGCAAATCCTTCACAGCATGCTGGTAAAGTTGGTGTAAGTTTAGCCAAAGGATTATTAATGGGAGCTCGTGGTAACTCTGGGGTTATTTTATCTCAGTTATTCCGTGGTTTCTCTAAATCCATTGAACAAAAAGAAGAATTAACGACAGTTGATTTTGCTGCAGCTTTAGAAGCTGGAGTAGAGGCAGCTTACAAAGCGGTTATGAAACCAATTGAAGGAACGATTTTAACGGTTGCAAGAGAAACGGGTAAATATGCAGTGACAGTTGCGAAAAAACAGCGCGACTTTGTTTTGTTTATGGAAGACGTTGTAAAAGAAGCGAACGCATCGTTAAATCGTACGCCAGATTTATTACCTGTATTAAAACAAGTTGGCGTTGTAGATAGCGGTGGTAAAGGTCTTGTTGTTGTATATGAAGGGTTTTTAGCTGACTTAAAAGGAGAAACGATTTCTTCTAATATGCCTGCCCAATCATCTATGAATGACATGGTACGTGCAGAACATCACCGTAGTGTACAAAGCCAATTGAGTACAGAAGATATTAAGTATGGATATTGTACGGAATTCATGGTGAAATTAGAGCCTGAAAAAATGAAGGAACATAATTTCTCTGAACAAAAATTCCGTGAAGATATTAGTGTGTACGGAGATTCACTACTTGTTGTATCGGATGATGAGGTTGTAAAGGTTCATATTCATGCGGAACATCCTGGAGATCCTATGAACTATGGACAACGTTACGGTAGTCTAATTAAGATCAAAGTAGAAAATATGCGTGAACAGCATACTGCTTTATTAGATGAACCTACCATGGTACCTGAACAAACGAATCAGCCAATAGAGAAACAACCGTATGGTATTGTAACTGTAGCTATGGGATCGGGTATTAAAACTCTATTTGAGAGCATTGGTGCAACGAAAGTTATCGAAGGTGGCCAAACGATGAATCCGAGTACGGAGGATATTGTGAAGGCGATTGAAGAGGCGAATGCTGAAAAAATCATCATCTTACCAAATAACGGGAATATCGTGATGGCAGCAGAACAAGCAGCGTCAGTTGTAGAACAAGAAGTTATTGTTATTCGTTCAAAAACAGTTCCTCAAGGTATGGCTGCAATGTTAGCATTTAATCCAGTTGGAACGCTAGAAGAGAATGAAGAAAACATGAAAGAAGCTTTAGCTCATGTGAAAACAGGTCAGATTACGTATGCTGTTCGTGATACGGAAATTGACGGTGTAGCGATTCAAAAAGATGATTTCATGTGTATTGCAGATGGAAAAATTGTATCTACAAATGCTGAGAAAGTAGGAGCTGCAAAGCAATTACTAGAAGCGCTAATTGATGAGGATTCTGAAATCGTAACGATTCTACAAGGTGAAGATGCAACAGATGAAGAAGTGGCTAAATTAGTTGCGTTTGTAGAAGAGAACTTTGAAGATGCAGAAGTAGAAGTACATGCAGGGAACCAACCGGTGTATTCTTTCATCTTCTCTGTAGAATAAGAAAAGATTCGATTTGAAAATAAATGGGTTACTTACTTGCTAATGGATAAGAAATAGTGATATGAAGTTTATTACTAGTTTTTATTCAAAAGGCTAGCATATTGATGATAGAAAAGAGCCTTGCTGCTAATAGTGAGGCTCTTTTCTTACGTATTGTACAACTTTGTTTTATCCCGCTATTTGTGGGTGGTAAAACTTCCACCTCCTATATTCGGCTGGAGCAAAGAAGTTAAGTGGGAGAATAACTGCCCGTAACCCCCCAATGATTATAGTTTCACTTTATATAGAGGGATTAGAGTAGTTTCTCTTAGAATGCCTATGATAGAATATATAAGGTGAAAGAGAGCGATTACAGATGTCAATGATATTAATGGATAATCAATAGAATGAATCAAAGAAAATAATGTGACGGAGCGTGAGAATCTTGAATGAAGTTGTACAAGTTCCTGTTACGGATGTAAAGGGAATCGGAGGAGAAACATCTGAGTTGTTACACGAGATGGGAATTTATACAGTTTCTCATCTATTAGAACATTTTCCGTACCGCTATGAAGACTATGCGATGAAAGATCTTGCTGAAGTAAAGCATGACGAGCGTGTAACGGTTGAGGGGAAAGTTCATAGTGCTCCTTTACTGCAATATTATGGGAAGAAGAAGTCACGTCTTACAGTTCGTGTTCTCGTCGGTCGTTATTTAATTACAGCTGTATGTTTTAATAGACCATACTATAAACAAAAGTTAAATTTAGATGAAACGGTAACGATTACTGGTAAATGGGATCAGCATCGCCAAACAATTGCTGTATCAGAACTGAATTTCGGACCGGTTGTACGACAACAAGAAGTAGAACCCGTATATTCAGTGAAAGGAAAACTGACAGTAAAACAGATGCGCCGGTTTGTTGCACAAGCATTTAAGGAGTATGGAGATTCTATAGTCGAAGTGTTACCAGATGGTTTGTTAAGTCGATATAAATTATTATCACGCTATGAAGCGCTCAGAGGGTTACATTTTCCAGTGGGACAGGAAGACTTAAAGCAAGCGCGTCGCCGTTTTGTATATGAGGAGTTTTTCTTGTTTCAGTTGAAAATGCAAACATTACGGAAAATGGAAAGGGAAAACTCGAAAGGGACGAAAAAGGAAATTTCATTAGTAGAATTGCAAGAGTTTACTGATGCGCTTCCGTTTCCATTAACTGGCGCACAACGCCGGGTTGTAGATGAAATAATGAAAGATATGATATCTCCGTACCGAATGAATCGATTATTGCAAGGGGATGTAGGTTCTGGGAAAACAGTTGTGGCTGCGATTGCTCTTTATGCGGCGAAATTGGCTCATTATCAAGGTGCTTTGATGGTTCCTACAGAAATTTTAGCCGAGCAACATTATCAGTCGCTCGCAGAGACGTTTTCACATTTCGGTATGAAGGTTGAATTGCTAACAAGTTCTGTAAAAGGTGCGAGACGTCGAGAAATTTTGTCGAGATTAGAACAGGGAGAAGTAGACATCCTTGTTGGAACGCACGCTTTAATTCAAGATGAAGTTATATTTCATAGGTTAGGTCTCGTTATTACCGATGAACAGCATCGATTTGGTGTGGGGCAGCGCCGGGTTTTACGTGAGAAAGGTGAAAGTCCAGATGTATTGTTTATGACGGCGACCCCAATCCCGCGTACGTTAGCTATCACTGCATTTGGAGAGATGGACGTTTCTATTATTGACGAAATGCCAGCTGGTAGAAAGGTAATCGAAACGTACTGGGCAAAACATGATATGTTAGATCGTGTCCTCGGCTTTGTGGAGAAAGAGATAAAAAAAGGAAGACAGGCATATGTTATTTGCCCTCTTATTGAAGAGTCTGAGAAGCTTGATGTACAAAATGCTATCGACTTACATAGTATGCTGACTCATCATTATCAAGGGAAATGCCAAGTTGGATTAATGCATGGGAGACTATCATCTCAAGAAAAAGAAGAGATAATGGGACAGTTTAGTGAAAATAAAGTGCAAATTCTTGTGTCGACAACAGTTGTTGAAGTAGGCGTGAATGTACCAAATGCGACTGTTATGGTTATTTATGACGCGGAACGTTTCGGTTTATCGCAGCTCCATCAGCTGAGGGGGCGTGTTGGGCGTGGTAGTGAACAATCATATTGTTTATTAATTGCGGACCCGAAATCAGAAACGGGAAAAGAAAGAATGCGCATTATGACTGAAACAAATGATGGATTTGTATTGTCAGAAAAAGATTTAGAGTTACGAGGTCCTGGGGATTTCTTTGGAAGTAAGCAAAGTGGTCTACCAGAATTTAAGGTTGCTGATATGGTACATGATTATCGGGCGTTAGAAACAGCAAGACAAGATGCAGCGATACTAGTTGATTCAGAAGCGTTTTGGCATAATGATCAGTATGCTTCGCTGCGTACTTATCTTGATGGGACAGGTGTGTTCCAGGGAGAGAAGCTCGATTAAAAGTAGTCTGCAAAAGTTTTTGTTGCATTCTACTTTTAATGATTATATACTACTTTTAGTACCTAGTCATAAAAATGGATGGTGCGGTATGAAAAAAAGAAGAAGTAAAAAAGAAAGACAAGAATTATTACAACAAACAATAGAAACGAATCCTTTTATAACGGATGAAGATTTAGCGGAAAAATTTCAAGTGAGCATACAAACTGTTCGTCTTGATCGTATGGAATTATCTATTCCTGAATTAAGAGAACGAATTAAACATGTGGCTACAAAACAACATGAAGAAGATGTGAAATCTTTACCGTTAGAAGAGGTTGTCGGAGAAATTATTGATATAGAATTAGATAGACATGCGATTTCTATCTTTGAAGTAAAGGTGGAACATGTATTTAAAAGAAATCAAATTGCTCGTGGGCATCATTTGTTTGCACAAGCAAACTCACTAGCTGTTGCGGTTATTGATGAAGAATTAGCTTTAACTGCAAAGTCCACCATTCGATATATTCGTCCTGTAAAATTAGGAGAGCGTGTTGTTGCAAAAGTACGTGTTGAAGATGTAGAGAATGATAAAGGACGGACGGTTCTCAAAGTGCGTAGCTTTGTTGGAGAAGAACTTGTCTTTACAGGCACTTTTGAAATGTATCGATCTAGTAATTATAGTGAGGAAGGTAACAACTTATGAAAATCGCAATAGATGCAATGGGCGGCGATCATGCACCAAAGGCTGTAGTATTAGGAGCAATGAAAGCTATTAAGGAATACTCAGATTTACATATTACGTTAGTAGGGAAAGAAGAGGGGATTCGTCAATATTTAACGAGTGAAGAGCGAATTACTATACTTCATACGGACGAAAAAATCGAATCGACAGACGAACCAGTAAGAGCGGTTCGTCGAAAAAAACAAGCTTCAATGGTACTAGCGGCGCAGCAAGTAAAAGACGGCGTAGCGGATGCTTGTATATCAGCAGGTAGTACAGGAGCTTTGATGGCAGCTGGATTGTTTGTTGTTGGTCGTATGGAAGGAATTGAACGACCAGCTTTATCGCCTACAATGCCAACTGTTGATGGAGAAGGTTTTGTTATGTTAGATGTTGGAGCCAACGTTGATGCAAAACCAATTCATTTATATCAATATGCAGTAATGGGCTCTGTTTACGCAGAGAAGGTAAGAGGAATTAAAAATCCACGCGTTGGACTTTTAAACGTTGGAACAGAGGATGGTAAAGGAAACGAGCTTTCAAAACAAGTCTTTGCTATGCTCAAGGATGCACCAATTAATTTCGTTGGAAACGTTGAATCAAGAGATTTATTGCAAGGTGTAGCAGACGTTGTTGTATGTGATGGTTTTACGGGTAATGTAGCGCTAAAATCATTAGAAGGAACAGCACTTGCGTTATTTTCTATGTTAAAAGAACAATTAATGAGTTCGTTTACGAGCAAATTAGCAGCAGCGGTATTAAAACCAAAACTTATGGTATTGAAAGATAAAATGGATTATTCGGAGTATGGAGGAGCGGCGTTGTTTGGATTGAAAGCTCCTGTCATTAAGGCTCACGGTTCTTCTAATGACCAATCGATATTTAGTGCGATCCGTCAAACGAGAGAAATGGTAGCGAAAGAAGTAATTCCTACAATTTCAAGTGTAATGGAGAAGGAGCCGCTTCAATAAGAGGAGGATTTGAAATGGGAAAAATAGCATTTCTTTTTCCGGGCCAAGGTTCACAGGCAGTTGGAATGGGTAGACAGTTAGCGGAGAATAATAAAGAGGTTGCGAAAGTGTTTGCAAAAGCGGATGAGGTTTTGCATGATTCTCTTTCAGAAGTGATTTTTGAAGGACCGCAAGAAAATTTAACATTAACGACAAATGCGCAGCCGGCACTATTAACAACGAGCTTTGCAATTTTAACAGCTTTGAAGGAGTATGATATTACACCTGATTTTGTCGCAGGACATAGTTTAGGTGAATATAGCGCTCTTGTAGCTGCTGGTGCATTAACATTCGAAGACGCTGTATATGCTGTAAGGAAACGTGGGGAATATATGGAAGAAGCTGTTCCAGGCGGGGAAGGTGCAATGGCAGCTATTTTAGGTGCGGATCCGGATATGCTGAAACGAGTTACAGAAGAAGTAACAAGTGAAGGATACGCAGTACAAATTGCTAATATGAATAGTACGAAGCAAATTGTTATTTCTGGAACAAAGCAAGGAGTAGAACTTGCTTCTCAAAGAGCGAAAGAAAATGGTGCTAAAAGAGCAATTCCGCTCAAAGTAAGTGGACCGTTTCATTCCTCGCTTATGAAACCAGCTGCTGAGAAATTCCAAAGTGTTTTAAATGAAATTACAATTCAAGACACGAATATTCCTGTTATTGCAAATGTTACGGCAGATGTTATTACGCGTGGTACAGATATTCAAGAAAAGCTAATTGAACAGCTCTATTCGCCTGTATTATGGTACCCATCTATTGAGTATATGGTGAATCAAGGGGTAGATACATTTATTGAAATCGGACCTGGAAAAGTACTTGCTGGTCTTATGAAGTCGATTGATTCTTCAGTGAAAGCATATGCGGTATATGATGAAGAGACATTAAAAGATACCATTTCAAATTTGAGAGGAGAAAGCTGATGTTAAAAGGGAAAGTAGCATTAGTAACTGGTGCTTCACGTGGGATTGGTCGTGCGATTGCTATTGATTTAGCGAAACAAGGGGCAAATGTTGTAGTAAATTATGCTGGTAATGAGCAAAAGGCGAATGAAGTAGTTGATGAAATAAAGAAATTAGGTTCAGATGCCATTGCAGTAAGAGCAGATGTTGCAAATGCTGCTGATGTTACTGCAATGGTGAAACAAACTGTAGATACGTTTGGACAAGTTGATATTCTTGTAAATAACGCTGGTGTAACAAAAGATAATTTATTAATGCGTATGAAAGAAGAAGAATGGGATACAGTTATTAATACAAACTTAAAAGGTGTTTTCTTATGTACGAAAGCAGTATCGCGCTATATGATGCGTCAACGTCATGGACGTATTATTAATATCGCTTCTGTTGTTGGTGTAACAGGAAACCCAGGACAAGCAAATTATGTTGCTGCTAAAGCTGGTGTAATTGGATTAACAAAAACATCAGCAAAAGAATTAGCGAGCCGAAATATTACTGTAAATGCAATTGCTCCAGGGTTTATTGCGACTGATATGACGGATGTATTAGATGAAAATATAAAAGCCGAAATGTTAAAATTAATTCCTGCAGCTCAGTTTGGAGAAGCACAAGATATCGCAAATACTGTAACGTTTTTTGCTTCTGATCAAAGTAAATATGTTACAGGTCAAACGTTAAATGTTGATGGCGGTATGGTAATGTAATAAAAGAATCGATTTCACCTAGTTTTTTTGGACAATATTTTATATAATATTTGAGGGGAGGTGAATAGAATGGCAGATGTTTTAGAGCGTGTAACCAAAATTGTCGTTGATCGTTTAGGAGTAGAAGAAACTGAAGTAGTACCAGCTGCAAGCTTCAAAGAAGATTTAGGCGCAGACTCCCTAGATGTAGTAGAACTTGTAATGCAATTAGAAGATGAATTTGAAATGGAAATTTCTGATGAAGATGCTGAAAAGATTGCTACTGTTGGCGATGCTGTGACTTACATAGAGAGTCATCTATAATGCTTAAGTGAAGTCCCGTTTTTTAACGGGGCTTCTCGGCTTATATCTGGAGGGACCTATGCCGTACCGAAAACATAAAGAAAAAAAATACGAAGCAAAATATCGTGAAGCTTTTAAAGTATTTCAAGAAAAGATAGGTATTACGTTTACAGATGAAAAATTATTGATTCAAGCATTTACGCATTCATCGTATGTGAATGAGCATCGAAAAAAACCGCATGAGGACAATGAGCGTCTGGAGTTTCTTGGCGATGCTGTATTGGAACTCACTGTATCACAGTATCTGTTTCAAAAATATCCGACAATGAGCGAAGGAGAGTTAACAAAACTACGTGCAGCTATTGTATGTGAGCCATCTCTTGTTCGTTTTGCAAACGAAATGTCATTTGGTAGCCTTGTTTTATTAGGGAAAGGTGAGGAAATGACGGGTGGACGTGAACGACCAGCTTTATTAGCGGATGTCTTTGAAGCGTTTATTGGTGCCCTTTATCTTGATCAAGGGCTAGAAACAGTTTGGGGATACTTAAAAGAAGTTGTATATCCAAAAATTAATGAAGGTGCTTTTTCTCATGTGATGGATTATAAGAGTCAATTGCAAGAATTGATTCAGCGTGATGGTAGTGGCAATATTGAGTATCAAATTTTGCAAGAAAAAGGACCGGCCCACAACCGAGAATTTGTGTCCCGTGTAACTTTAAATAATGAGGCATTAGGTCTTGGTAGTGGTAAGTCAAAAAAAGAGGCAGAGCAACAAGCTGCTGCAGAAGCATTGAAAAAATTAAAAGAACAATCATGAGGAATCCCCCTTTGAATGAGGGGGATTCCTTATGCATAGAATGAAACTTTCCTTTTATTTATAAATAAAAGGAGTGGGAAATCCGTATAGTAGTTTGTTTTCGTACAGACAACGTTTACAACAACGGAGAATAGGAGGAAGGCCTTTCGTGTTTTTAAAAAGATTAGAAATAGCAGGATTTAAGTCTTTTGCTGAGCGTGTATCTGTCGATTTTGTTCCAGGTGTAACTTCTGTAGTAGGACCTAACGGGAGCGGGAAAAGTAATATTACTGATGCAATTCGCTGGGTACTTGGTGAACAATCTGCAAAGTCATTACGCGGTGCAAAGATGGAGGATATTATTTTTGCCGGCAGTGATACGAGAAGAGCGGTTAATGTTGCTGAAGTTACATTAACTTTAAATAATGAAGACCAACGCTTACCGATTGAGTATAACGAGGTGTGTGTAACGCGTCGTGTATCTCGTTCGGGTGATAGTGATTTTTATATTAATAAACAATCTTGTAGATTAAAAGATATTATTGATTTATTTATGGACTCTGGTATGGGAAGGGAAGCTTTTTCGATTATTAGCCAGGGGAAAGTCGAAGAGATTTTGAGTAGTAAATCAGAAGAACGTCGTGGTGTATTTGAAGAAGCTGCGGGTGTGCTGAAATACAAACTTCGTAAAAAGAAAGCTGAAGGGAAATTGGCGGAAACACAAGAAAACTTAAATCGTGTACAAGATATCATTCACGAATTAAGTAGTCAAGTAGAACCACTAGAAAGACAAGCTTCTATTGCGAAAGATTATCTTGAGAAAAAAGAAGAATTAGAGAAAGTAGAAGCTGCGCTTATTGTACATGAAATTGAAGAATTACATGAAAAGTGGGAAGCGCTTCGAAATCAATTTGGGCATAATAAAGATGAAGAAGCTAAAATGTCGGCGAACTTACAAAAAAGTGAAGAAGAGCTTGAGGAATTACGCGGGCAATTACAAGCCGTTGATGAATCTGTAAATTCCTTACAAGAAGTTCTACTTCTGTCTAGTAAAGAACTAGAAAAACTAGAAGGGCAACGCGAGCTGTTAAAGGAAAGAAAGCAAAATGCAACGACACATTGTGCGCAGCTTGAAAAGCTAATTGTTGAGTTAACAGAGAAAACTACAAGTTATGATGGCGAAATTGAAACAAGTACAGAAGCTTTAATGCAATTTGTGAATCAAGTAAAAGAATTGGAGAAGAAATTGCATGATAACGAGCAATTACTTGCGACTTTTGCTGAGAATTTAGAGGAACAAATTGAGAATTTAAAAGGTGACTATATTGAACTTTTAAATCAACAAGCAAGTCTTCGTAATGAATTATCTATGATTGAAGAACAATCAAAACAGCAAAACTCTAAAAACGAACGACTTGATGAAGAAAATGAAAAGTATGTACAGATGCGTGTGGAAATTACAGCGAAAAAGGCGAAACTTGTAGACAGTTATGAGCAAGCGAGGGAGAAAATAGCTGACATTATTTCTAACATACAGAAGACAGAAACGGCACTTGGGAAATGTAAGTCACAGTATAGTGAAAATGAAACGAAACTGTATCAAGCGTATCAATTTGTGCAACAGGCGCGCTCTCGGAAAGAAATGTTAGAAGAGATGCAAGAGGACTACTCTGGCTTCTATCAAGGGGTACGTGAAGTATTAAAGGCTAGAGAAAATAGACTACAAGGTATTGAGGGAGCTGTTGCAGAACTTCTGACTGTGCCGAAAGAATATGAAATCGCAATGGAAATCGCCCTTGGGGCAGCGATGCAACATATCGTAGTACAAACAGAAGAGCATGCTCGTAATGCAATTGCATTTTTAAAGCAAAATAAACATGGACGTGCAACGTTTTTACCTCAAGCTGTTATTAAAAGCCGATCGCTATCATTTGATCAATTACGCATTGTGAATCAGCATCCATCGTTTGTCGGTGTAGCGGCAGAACTTGTGCAGTACAATAATAAATATGAGAATGTAGTTTCAAGTTTATTAGGTACAGTTGTTGTTGCGAAAGATTTACGCGGAGCAAATGAGTTAGCGAAACAACTGCAATACCGCTATCGTATTGTAACACTCGAAGGTGACGTAGTGAACCCGGGTGGTTCTATGACGGGTGGAGCTGTAAAACAGGCGAAATCCTCTTTATTGGGACGTCAACGTGAACTTGAAGAGTGGACTAAAAAACTAACTGACATGGAAGAAAAAACAACAAAGCTAGAAAACTTTGTTAAAGCAGTAAAGCAAGAGATTCAAGAAAAAGAAGTACAAATACGAGAGCTACGCCAAGGTGTAGAGACCGAACGTGTAGATGAACAGAAGCTAAGAGAAGAAATTAATCGTTTAGAATTAGATGAACATCGTATTAATGATCGTTTATCGATTTACGATTTAGAGATTGAAGGATTTTTACAAGATCAAGTAAAAATGCAAGGGCGCAAAGAAGAGTTAGAAAAGATTTTAGCGAATCTTCAAGCTGAGATTGGGGAATTAGATAGTAAAATCGTCGTTTTAACGAAACAAAAAAGTGAACAATATTCTTCAAAAGAAAAAGTTCAGAAGGAAATGACGGAGCTAAAAGTACAAGCTGCTGAACAACAACAACGATTGTCTAATCAAAAAGAAAAAGTCGAACGATTGACGAAGGAAAAAGAAGAGACTGATGCGACGCTTGTAAAAACGAAAGAAGATTTAGCGTTCTTAAAGCAAGAGATGACATCTAATTCAAGTGGCGAAGAACAAATTACGAATATGATTGAGAAGAAAGCGTATGATCGTAATCAAACTTCGGAGTTAATTCGTTCTCGTCGTGAACAACGCGTATCATTGCAAGAAAGAGTCGAGCATTTAGAGCGCGGTGTGAAAGAAACAATAGGTAAACATAAATATATTCTTGAGATGCTGAAAGATCAAGAAGTGAAAATTAACCGACTTGATGTAGAGCTGGAAAATAGATTGCAACATTTACGTGAAACATATACTATTTCATTTGAAGCAGCAAAACTTAAGTATACAATGATGATGCCTGCAGAAGATGCACGTAAAAAGGTGAAACTAATTAAACTATCCATTGAAGAATTAGGCGCAGTAAATTTAGGGGCAATTGATGAGTATGAACGTGTAGCAGAGCGCCATACATTCTTATTAGAGCAAAGAGATGACCTAGAAGAAGCGAAATCGACATTGCATCAACTTATTACGGAAATGGATGAAGAGATGAAAAAACGCTTTTCTACTACGTTCGAAGGGATTCGAACAGAGTTTCAATCTGTATTCTCTGAATTATTCGGAGGTGGAAGAGCGGATTTAGTAATGACAAACCCAGAAGATTTACTAAATACGGGTATTGATATTGTAGCGCAACCACCAGGGAAGAAACTACAAAATTTAGGTTTACTTTCAGGGGGAGAGCGTGCTTTAACTGCAATTGCGCTCTTATTTGGTATTTTAAAAGTACGCCCAGTTCCATTCTGTGTTCTAGATGAAGTGGAAGCAGCTCTTGATGAGGCAAACGTTGCTCGTTTTGCGCAGTATTTAAAGAAATTTAGTGATGAAACGCAGTTTATTGTAATTACACACCGAAAAGGTACAATGGAAGAGTCTGATGTATTGTACGGTGTAACAATGCAAGAATCAGGGGTGTCGAAGCTTGTTTCTGTTCGTTTAGATGATGGCGAAGAACTTGTTGCAAGTAGATAGGAAGGATGGGAAGTATGAGCTTTTTAAAAAAATTAAAAGAAAAAATTTCAAAACAAACGGATACGGTAACAGAGAAGTTTAAACAAGGATTAGAAAAAACGAGAAATTCATTTGCTGATAAAGTAAATGAATTAGTGTACCGTTACCGCAAAATAGACGAAGATTTCTTTGAAGAATTAGAAGAAATTTTAATTAGTGCGGATGTCGGAGTTTCGACAGTGATGGAATTAATTGATCAGTTGAAAGAAGAAGTGCAACGTCGTAACATTCAAGATCCGAAAGAAGTACAGGCTGTTATTTCTGAAAAGCTAGTGGGCATTTACAAAGGTGACAGCGATTTTAGTAATGAAGTTAATATACAAGAGGATCAATTAACAGTAGTTTTATTTGTTGGTGTGAATGGTGTGGGGAAAACGACGACGATTGGTAAGCTTGCACATAAATTTAAATCAGAAGGTAAGTCTGTCCTATTGGCGGCAGGAGATACATTCCGTGCTGGGGCGATTGAGCAATTAGAAGTATGGGGCGACCGTGTTGGTGTAGAAGTAATTAAGCAAGGATCAGGATCTGATCCAGCGGCTGTTATGTATGATGCTGTACAAGCGGCAAAGGCCCGTAAAGTGGATGTATTGCTATGTGATACAGCGGGACGCTTACAAAATAAAGTAAACTTAATGAATGAGTTAGAGAAAGTGAAGCGTGTAATTGAGCGTGAAGTACCAGGGGCTCCTCATGAAGTATTACTTGTTATTGATGCAACAACAGGGCAAAATGGTTTAAGCCAAGCGAAAACATTCCGTGAAGCAACGAATGTTACTGGTATTGTTTTAACGAAGTTAGATGGAACTGCTAAAGGTGGTATCGTCTTAGCGATTCGTAACGAAATGGATGTTCCGGTGAAATTTGTTGGGCTAGGAGAGCAAATGGATGATCTGCAACAGTTTGATCCAGAACAATATGTTTATGGTTTGTTTGCGAACGTAGTAGAAACAGAAGAAGTGTAAGTGAAAGAAGTGGTATTTCCGCTTCTTTTTTTATAAAAATATGTGATGTTAAGAAAAAAACTTGACACTCTTTTATACTCCATGTAAACTAAGTCATGTAAAGGGAAATCACTTAACAAAGGATGATCCAACATGCTCGAGAAAACAACGAGAATGAACTATTTATTTGATTTTTATCAATCGTTGTTAACGCAAAAACAAAGAAGTTATATGTCGCTTTATTATCTAGATGATTTATCTCTTGGTGAAATTGCGGAAGAATTTGATGTAAGTCGCCAAGCCGTGTATGATAACATTAAACGGACTGAAGCGATGCTTGAAGAATATGAAGATAAATTAGTATTACTTCAAAAGTTTCAAGAGCGACAGCGACTTGTTGCAAAGCTAAAACAGCTACTCAGCGAAGAAGAGCATGTGAATGAAGAAATGAAACAAGTTGTTGAAGCTATCGAAAAATTAGATTAGGAGGGCGGCAATATGGCATTTGAAGGATTAGCCGACCGACTTCAACAGACAATGCAAAAAATCCGCGGCAAAGGAAAAGTTTCTGAAGCCGATGTAAAAGAAATGATGAGAGAAGTTCGTCTAGCTCTTTTAGAAGCGGATGTTAACTTTAAAGTAGTAAAAGATTTTATAAAGCGTGTGTCTGAGCGTGCTGTCGGACAAGATGTAATGAAAAGTTTGACACCTGGACAACAAGTAATTAAAATCGTACAGGAAGAACTTACAGAACTTATGGGCGGAGAGCAAAGCAAAATTGCTGTTGCTAATAAGCCACCTACTGTTATAATGATGGTTGGTCTGCAAGGTGCGGGTAAAACAACGACGACAGGTAAGCTTGCAAATTTGCTTCGTAAAAAGCATAATCGTAAACCGATGCTTGTTGCAGCGGATATTTACCGTCCAGCAGCGATTAAACAGCTTGAAACATTAGGGAAGCAATTGGACATGCCTGTTTTCTCTTTAGGAGATCAAGTAAGTCCGGTTGAAATTGCGAAACAAGCGATTGCGAAAGCAAAAGAAGATCATCACGATTACGTTTTAATCGATACAGCGGGTCGCCTGCATATTGATGAAGAACTAATGGGTGAATTAGCGAAAGTCAAAGAAGTTGCGAAGCCGGATGAAATTTTCCTTGTTGTCGATGCGATGACAGGACAAGACGCGGTAAATGTAGCACAAAGTTTCCATGAACAGTTAGGATTAACAGGTGTTGTACTAACGAAATTAGATGGTGATACGCGCGGTGGTGCGGCATTATCTATTAAGGCTGTAACAAATACACCAATTAAATTTGCTGGTATGGGTGAAAAACTAGATGCAATTGAAGCGTTCCATCCAGAACGTATGGCATCCCGTATTTTAGGGATGGGCGACGTCTTAACATTAATTGAAAAAGCGCAAGCTACAGTTGATGAAGAGAAAGCAAAAGAACTTGAGCAAAAAATGCGTACGCTTTCGTTTACGCTTGACGATTTCCTAGAACAACTTGGACAAGTGCGTCAACTTGGACCACTTGACGAATTGTTAGGAATGCTTCCTGGTGCAAATAAAATTAAAGGGCTGAAAAATGCACAAGTTGATGAAAAACAAATTGGGCATATTGAGGCAATTATTCGTTCTATGACTAAAGTAGAACGAGAACAACCGGAAATAATCAATGCTAGTCGTAAAAAGCGCATTGCCAAAGGTAGCGGTACAACGGTACAAGAAATCAATCGTCTAATCAAGCAATTTGATGATATGAAAAAAATGATGAAGACGATGACGGGAATGCAAAAAGGTAAGAAAAAAGGACTAGGTGGATTGAAGTTTCCATTCATGTAAGGAAAAAAGATGGCTCTGTTAAGAAAAAATACTTTACAAAGCAATAGTCTTTTTGCTAATATAATTATCTGTGTGAAATAAATTCGGAGGTGCTTTATAAATGGCAGTTAAAATTCGTTTAAAACGTATGGGAGCTAAAAAAACTCCTTTCTATCGTGTAGTTGTTGCAGATTCTCGTTCTCCTCGTGACGGACGTTTCATTGAGGAAATCGGTACTTACAATCCGGTTGCTCAACCAGCGGAAGTTAAGATCAACGAAGAAGCAGCATTAAAATGGTTAGGAAATGGTGCTAAACCATCTGATACAGTTCGTAACCTTTTCTCTAACCAAGGTATCATGGAGAAATTCCACTTATCTAAACAAGGTAAGTAATTGAGGCAATGACAATGAAAATGTTAGTCGAGA
This sequence comes from Bacillus sp. RC252, assembly GCF_044909215.1. Classification (NCBI taxonomy): domain Bacteria; kingdom Bacillati; phylum Bacillota; class Bacilli; order Caryophanales; family Bacillaceae; genus Bacillus; species Bacillus sp. RC252. Next base: position 238,479 of record NZ_JBIYDV010000006.1, read on the forward strand.
CAATTGTTAAACCTCTTGTGGATCATCCTGGAGATGTAAAAGTTACACAGGAACTTTGCAACGGAGAAATAAAGTATCGATTAACTGTACATCCTGAGGATGTTGGAAAAGTCATTGGAAAGCAAGGGAAAGTTGCGAAAGCGATTAGAATGCTCTTGTATTCAGTGGGACATCATAATGATGAGAACGTCACACTGGAAATTCAATAAACGTAAAAAGGGCGAGGAGTTATTTCCTCTCCCTTTTTTAACATTTAAAGAGAAATTGCATGTTCCATATATAAAATGGAAATGCTTAATTTATATAGAAACCAGGGGTGACATACTATTTATGACAAAGTGGTTTAATGTAGGGAAAATTGTAAATACTCATGGCGTAAAAGGAGAAATTCGTGTTATTTCTCGTACTGATTTTCCAGAAGAGCGATATAAAGTAGGGAACACGTTATACATATGGGATGAGAAAGGTACAGACTATCTTACAGTGAAGGTAACTTCTCATCGTCAACATAAGACATTTGATTTATTAACACTTGAAGGATACAACAATGTAGATGAAGTAGAGAAGTTAAAAGGTTCTTTAATAAAAGTACCAGAAGAGCAGTTAGGCGAACTAGCTGAAGGCGAATACTACTACCATGAAATTATTGGTTGCAACGTTGTAACGGAAGAAGGAGAAGCGTTAGGGACAATCAAAGAGATTCTATCTCCTGGTGCGAATGACGTTTGGGTGATTAAACGTCCAAAGGGTCAAGATTTGTTAATTCCTTATATTGATGACGTTGTACTTCAAGTTAACATTGAAAATAAATTAGTAACCATTCATGTAATGGAAGGGCTATTATAATGAAAATTGACATTTTAACATTGTTTCCAGATATGTTTACGGGTGTATTTGGGTCTTCAATTTTAAAGAAAGCACAAGAAAAAGAAGCGGTAGAGCTTCGTGTTGTCAATTTTCGTGAGTATACAACTAGTAAGCATAATAGTGTAGATGATTATCCGTATGGTGGGGGCGCTGGTATGGTATTAACCCCACAGCCTATCTTTGACGCAGTAGAAGAGTTAACGAAGGAAACAGACCGTAAGCCGAGAATCGTCTTAATGTGTCCACAAGGAGAGCGTTTCACGCAGAAGAAGGCAGAAGAGCTTGCTGGAGAAGAGCATGTTATTTTTGTATGTGGCCATTATGAAGGATACGATGAACGAATTCGTGAGCATCTTGTAACAGATGAGATTTCTATTGGGGATTACGTATTAACGGGTGGAGAATTGGCTTCTATGGTAGTCACTGACAGTGTTGTACGTCTTTTGCCAGGAGTGCTTGGGAATCAAACGTCACAAGTGGAAGACTCTTTTAGCACAGGTTTGTTAGAACACCCACATTATACACGTCCTGCTGATTTTCGTGGTATGAAGGTACCGGATGTACTAATGTCAGGAAATCATAAAAACATTGATGAATGGCGCCATAAAGAGTCACTACGTCGTACGTACACACGTAGACCGGATTTACTGGAAGAACGAGAATTATCTAAGCAAGAAGAGAAATGGCTGGAACAGATTAAAGAAGACCGATAAGGGCTTGATATATTTTCTATTGCAACAGTCCTAGCAATATGCTATTATAACATTTGTGCTACTGAAATCAGTAGCCGTATTAACGATGTTCCGCTGTAATTTAATAAGACTTTATAAGAGCATCTGTTTAAAGGAGAGAATTTAATATGCAACAATTAATCACAGAAATCACAAAAGGCCAATTGAAAACTGACCTTCCTTCATTCCGTCCTGGAGACACTTTACGTGTACACGTAAAAGTAGTTGAGGGAACTCGTGAAAGAATTCAGCTTTTCGAAGGTGTTGTAATTAAACGTCGTGGTGGCGGAATCAGTGAAACATTCACAGTTCGTAAGATTTCTTACGGTGTAGGTGTTGAGCGTACATTCCCAGTTCACACGCCAAGAATCGCGAACATCGAAGTACTTCGCCGTGGTAAAGTACGTCGTGCTAAGTTATACTACTTACGTAACCTTCGCGGTAAAAAAGCACGTATTAAAGAAATTCGATAAGACATGTATGGGAGCTTGTAAATACACAAGCTCCCTTTTTCCAATCTATATGAAATTTTGGTATAATACGAGCAGCTTACATAACAGTGGAGGGGAAAGCATGAAGAAAGAGAAGAGCTCACTTTGGGAATGGATCAAAGCAATTTTGATTGCTGTTGTATTAGCGGGCGTAATTAGACAGTTTTTCTTTGCCCCAATTCTCGTAGACGGTGTATCGATGTCGCCGACTTTACATGACCGTGATCGAATGATTGTTAATAAAATTGGCTATCACATAGGTGATCCGAAACGCTTTGATATTATTGTATTCCGAGCGACGGAAGAAAAAGATTATATTAAGCGTATTATTGGCCTGCCAGGCGACGAAATCGAATACCGTAATGATAAACTATATGTTAACGGGAAACCTTATGAGGAGCCGTATTTAGATAAGCAGAAAAAACAACTTGCTGACGGACCGCTTACATATGATTTTACTCTTGAAGAAATGACAGGAAAGAAAACTGTTCCAGAAGGTCAATTATTTGTTTTAGGCGATAATCGTCGTTTTAGTAAAGATAGCCGTTCGATTGGTACAATTTCAATGGACCAAATGATAGGTAAAGCAAATATGCTATATTGGCCGTTAAAAGATGCACGTATTGTGAAATAAAAGAAAAAGAAGGTGGCAACATGGTAATTCAATGGTTCCCAGGACATATGGCAAAGGCTAGACGCCAAGTAACAGAAAAATTAAAGTTAATTGATGTTGTAATTGAGCTTGTAGATGCTCGATTACCTTTATCTTCTCGTAATCCAATGATTGATGAAATTATTACACATAAACCAAGGCTTGTTGTTTTAAATAAAGCGGATATGGCGGATGATCGTCTTACAAAGCAGTGGATTGCATATTTTGATGAAAGAGGTCAAAAGGCAATTTCAATTAATGCGCAAGCTGGACAAGGTATGAAAGAAATTGCAGCAGCTTGTAAAGTTCTTGTCAAAGAAAAATTCGATAAAATGGTTGCTAAAGGTATTAGACCAAGAGCAATTCGTGCTTTAATTGTAGGTATTCCAAACGTTGGTAAATCTACACTGATTAATAAATTAGCGAAGAAAAATATAGCAAAAACAGGAGATCGTCCTGGTGTGACAACGGCCCAGCAGTGGATTAAAGTTGGGAAAGAAATGGAATTATTAGATACACCAGGTATTTTGTGGCCTAAATTTGAAGATGAATTAGTTGGTCTTCGTTTAGCGACGACTGGTGCAATTAAAGATTCTATATTAAATTTACAGGATGTAGCTATTTATGCGTTACGTTTTATGGAAAAACATTATCCAGAACGTTTAAAAGAGCGATATAATTTAAATGACATTCCAGAAGAAATTGTGGAGTTATTTGATGCGATTGGAAAAAACAGAGGTTGCTTAATGGGCGGCGGAATGATTGATTATGATAAAACATCTGAGCTTATACTTCGTGAGCTTCGTGGTGGAAGATTTGGAAAAATGACGTTTGAAACACCAGAAGAGTTTGCAGAGCAGGTAGAAGATGTGGAAAAAGTAGAAGAAGTATAAGACGTGCGTTTGTACGTCTTTTCTTTTTGGTTACGTTTAAAAGGAGTGTAAATAGATGCAAAAAATGACTATTCAAGAAACTGAATGTTTGCTGCAAGAAATTATGAATGAAGAAGACGAGCGTTTTCAAATGTTAGTGAAAGATGAGCGAAAAGGTGTTCAAAAACTAATTTTGAAGTGGTATAAACAAAAAGAGTTAGCGCAAAAAGAAAGAGAAAAATTTCTAGAAATGTCAAAGTACGAAAATGAGTTACGTGAAAAAGGGCTCACATACATTGCTGGTATTGATGAAGTGGGTCGTGGGCCGTTAGCAGGACCGGTTGTGACGGCGGCTGTCGTCCTTCCGGAAGATTTTTATATTCCAGGATTAAATGACTCGAAAAAATTAAGTGAAGCGAAACGTGAGCGTTTTTATGATGAAATTAAAGAGCATGCAATTGCGATTGGAGTTGGAATTATATCACCACAAGTTATTGATGAAATAAATATTTATCAAGCGACGAAGCAAGCGATGTTAGATGCGGTTGCTAATTTATCGTGTACACCAGAATATTTATTAATCGATGCGATGAAGCTTCCTACATCAATTCCGCAAACATCAATCATTAAAGGTGATGCGAAAAGTGTCTCTATTTCAGCTGCATCTATTATTGCGAAAGTGACGAGAGATCGTATGATGAAAGAGTTAGGAGGAAAGTATCCTGCATATGGATTTGAACAACATATGGGATATGGGACGAAACAGCATTTAGAAGCGATTGAAGTACATGGAGTATTAGAGGAACATCGAAAATCATTTGCGCCAATTAAAGATATGATTAAAAAATAAGCTGTATATTCACAGCTTATTTTTTATTTTGGTATATAAACATTATTATTTTCGAAAAAGAATAAAGCGATTTCAGTTTTCTGACACTTTATTGTAGACAGCGTGCCAATCATCTTATACAATGGCAATGTAATGTTTTTTAAACATTAAAAAACTTTTCGAGTAAAACAGGAAAACAGGGGAGGATGGGACCATGAATATCCATGAGTACCAAGGTAAGGCAGTCCTTAGAAGCTATGGGGTTAGCGTTCCGAACGGGAAGGTTGCATTTACAGTAGAAGAAGCTGTAGAAGCAGCGAAAGAATTAGGAACGGAAGTATGTGTAGTTAAAGCGCAAATTCACGCTGGTGGACGCGGCAAAGCTGGCGGTGTAAAAGTTGCGAAAAATTTAGAAGAAGTTCGTACATATGCAGAAAGCATTTTAGGAACTACACTTGTGACGCATCAAACAGGTCCTGAAGGTAAGGAAGTAAAACGCTTACTTATCGAAGAAGGTTGCGATATTAAAAAAGAATATTATGTAGGTCTTGTATTAGATCGTGCAACTTCTCAAGTTGTTTTAATGGCATCTGAAGAAGGTGGAACAGAAATTGAAGAAGTAGCAGAAAAAACGCCTGAAAAAATCTTTAAAGAATATATTGATCCAGCAGTAGGTTTACAAGGTTTCCAAGCGCGTAGAATCGCGTTTAACATCAATATTCCAAAAGAACTTGTAGGACAAGCTGTGAAGTTTATGATGGGCTTATACAGTGCGTTTATCGAAAAAGATTGCTCTATCGCTGAGATTAATCCACTTGTTACAACAGGTGACGGTAAAGTTATGGCGTTAGATGCAAAATTAAACTTTGATTCTAATGCGTTATATCGCAATAAAGATATTTTAGAACTTCGTGATCTTGAAGAAGAAGATTCAAAAGAAATTGAAGCTTCTAAATATGACTTAAACTACATTCCTTTAGATGGAAATATCGGTTGTATGGTTAATGGTGCAGGTTTAGCAATGGCTACAATGGATATCATTAAACATTACCATGGTGACCCGGCTAACTTCTTAGATGTTGGTGGCGGCGCAACAGCTGAAAAAGTTACAGAAGCATTCAAAATTATCCTTTCTGACAAAAATGTAAAGGGTATCTTCGTTAACATTTTTGGTGGCATTATGAAGTGTGATGTTATCGCAGAAGGTGTTATTGAAGCGACGAAGCAGGTAGGTCTTGAGTTGCCTTTAGTTGTACGTCTTGAAGGTACAAACGTAGAGCTAGGAAAGAAAATTTTAAATGAGTCTGGTTTAAATATTGTTGCAGCAGAATCTATGGCAGACGGTGCACAAAAAATTGTTTCACTAGTGGGCTAATAGAAAGCGGGGGAGAAAAATGAGCGTATTAGTTAATAAAGATACAAAAGTTATTGTTCAAGGTATTACAGGTTCTCAAGGGTTATTCCATACAAAGCAAATGATTGAATACGGTACGAAAATTGTAGGTGGTGTAACACCAGGTAAAGGTGGCACTGATATTGAAGGCGTACCAGTATTTGATACAGTAGAAGATGCTGTGAAAGCAACAGGCGCAAACGCTTCAGTTGTATACGTTCCACCCGCTTTTGCGGCTGATGCAATTATGGAAGCAGTTGATGCAAAGGTTGATTTAGTAGTATGTATTACTGAAGGAATCCCTGTATTAGATATGGTAAACGTAAAGAGATATATGGCGGGTAAACATACACGTTTACTTGGACCAAACTGCCCTGGTGTCATTACACCTGACGAATGTAAAATTGGTATTATGCCAGGATATATTCACAAAAAAGGTCATGTTGGTATCGTATCTCGCTCTGGTACATTAACGTATGAAGCTGTACATCAGTTAACGCAAGAAGGTATTGGCCAATCTACTGCTGTAGGTATCGGGGGAGACCCTGTTAACGGTACGGACTTTATTGATGCGTTAAAAGCATTTAATGAAGATGAAGAAACGCATGCTGTAATTATGATTGGTGAAATCGGCGGTACGGCAGAAGAAGAAGCAGCAGAATGGGTACAAGCTAATATGACAAAACCAGTTGTAGGCTTCATTGGTGGTCAAACAGCGCCTGAAGGCAAACGTATGGGTCATGCTGGGGCGATCATTTCTGGCGGCAAAGGAACTGCTGCTGAAAAGATTAAAACTATGGAAGCTTGTGGTATTAAAGTAGCGGAAACACCAGCTGTTATGGGTGAAACATTAATCTCTGTTTTAAAAGAAAAGGGATTATTTGAGACTTGTAAAAACTACTAATCTTTTTGAAAGACACCTTCTTATTAGAGGGTGTCTTTTTACACATTTTTTGTTTACATAATAAAAATTATGGGTAAGGAGAATTGAGATGAAAAGAGAACGTTTATTGCACCTTCATTACATGTTGGCGGATCATTGGAAGGCGATGGAGAAACTACTATATGTTGATCCAGAACTGAAGGAAATATACACTTTTAGTCCGAAACAATTTGAATATTACGCTGGAATATCCTCGAAAAAATCTTTAGAACTAGTAAATTTTCTTCAAATTTCAAATCTCCAACAATATGTATCCCAGTTAGAAAAAAAGAGAATATTTTATATAACAATATGGGATAAGGACTATCCACAATTACTGCGAGAAATACAAGATCCCCCTTTTGTTTTATACGGAAAAGGAGAAAGAGATTTTCTAAATAAAGTAAATAAATTAGCGATTGTTGGAACGAGAGAACCGTCTTTATATGGAAAGGAGAGTATGAAGTTTATTTTACAACCTTTACTTGAAAAAGAATGGCTTATTGTTAGTGGGTTTGCAAGAGGGATAGATACAATTGCTCATGAAGTTACAGTAAGGCAGCATTGCCCGACCATTGCAATATTAGGACACGGATTATCTTATATGTATCCAAAGGAGAATAGAGGTTTATATGACACGTGGAAAGATTATATATTGTTATTGACAGAGTATCCGCCCCATTATGTGCCGAAAAAATGGTATTTTCCAAAAAGAAATCGAATTATTAGCGGTATAAGTAAAGGTGTTTTAGTTGTAGAAGCAAAAACGAGAAGTGGATCCCTTATTACTGCAGACCTTGCGCTAGAACAAAATAGAGAGGTGTTTGCGCTTCCTGGACCTATATTTATAGAGAGTGCAGCAGGAACGAATCATCTAATTCAACAAGGCGCCAAGCTAGTAAGAAATGCGGAGGATATCCTTGAAGAAATTTTAAATTAATCATATATTTTTATGTTTTTATTAAACAATTATTGACAAATGGTAGATTGTCGCTGTATGGTATATTCATTCTTGATTGACAAAAACAAGAGAAATCAATAAGATTGATGAAGACTTGAATCCACCTCTTAAGGAGGCACTAGCATGTCAGATTACCTCGTAATCGTGGAGTCGCCTTCTAAGGCGAAGACCATTGAAAAATATTTAGGGAAAAAATACAAAGTCGTCGCGTCCATGGGACATGTCCGCGATTTACCTAAAAGCCAAATGGGGATAGAAGTAAAGAATAACTTCACTCCGAAGTATATTACCATTCGTGGTAAGGGTCCCGTTTTAAAAGATTTAAAATCAGCGGCAAAAAAAGCAAAGAAAGTCTATCTCGCGGCCGATCCGGATCGTGAAGGAGAAGCAATTGCTTGGCATTTAGCAAATACGTTAAATGTGGACGTTGGATCAGATTGCCGAGTTGTATTTAATGAGATTACAAAAGATGCAATAAAAGAATCATTTAAATATCCTCGTGCAATTAATATGGATTTAGTAGATGCACAACAGGCAAGGCGTATACTCGATCGTCTTGTTGGTTACAATATTAGTCCTTTATTATGGAAGAAAGTAAAAAAAGGATTAAGTGCAGGACGCGTACAATCTGTAGCAGTTCGTTTAATCATCGAACGTGAAAAAGAAATTCAAAGTTTTGAACCTGAAGAATTCTGGACAATTAAAACAGAATTTGTCAAAGGGAAAGACACATTTGAAGCAAGCTTTTACGGTGTAGATGGTGAAAAAGTTCAATTAACGAACGAAGCACAAGTGAACGAAATAATCGAAAAGATGAAAGATAATGCGTTTTCGGTTGAAAATGTAACGCGAAAAGAGCGAAAGCGTAACCCTGCATTACCGTTTACAACATCTTCCTTGCAACAAGAGGCAGCGCGTAAGTTAAATATGCGAGCAAAGAAAACAATGATGCTTGCACAGCAGCTGTATGAAGGGATAGATCTTGGAAAACAAGGGACTGTAGGTCTTATTACGTATATGAGAACTGATTCAACACGTATCTCAGAAACAGCTCAAACAGAGGCTCGTGATTACATTACTGAGGCGTTTGGTGCGGAATACATAGGAACAGAGAAGAGGAAAGAAACGAAAAAGTCGAAAGCACAAGATGCGCATGAGGCGATTCGTCCTACTTCGGTAATGAGAAAGCCAGAGGAACTAAAAAGTTTCTTAAGTCGTGATCAACTCCGTTTGTATAAACTGATTTGGGAGCGATTTGTTGCAAGTCAAATGGCATCTGCTATAATGGATACTGTTACAGCGAAACTCATTAATAACAATGTTCAGTTCCGTGCAAGTGGATCAGTTGTAAAGTTCCCAGGATTTATGAAAGTGTACGTAGAGTCGAAAGATGATGGTGCGGAAGAAAAGGATAAGATGTTGCCACCGTTAGAAGTAGGTGAAACTGTATTTTCAAAAGATATAGAACCAAAGCAACATTACACACAGCCTCCGCCGCGTTATACAGAGGCTCGTCTAGTAAGAACACTTGAAGAGCTTGGAATTGGGAGACCGTCTACTTATGTACCGACACTTGAAACAATCCAAAAACGAGGATACGTTGCTTTAGATAATAAACGCTTCGTTCCGACTGAGCTTGGTGGAATAGTAATCGAACTTATTTTAGAGTTTTTCCCAGAAATTATTAACATTGAATTTACTGCCAATATGGAGCAAAGCCTTGATGAAGTAGAAGAAGGAAATGCAAATTGGGTGAAAATTGTTGATGATTTCTACGTAGGATTTGAACCGCGCTTAGAAAAAGCGGAAAAAGAAATGCGTGAAGTGGAAATTAAAGATGAACCAGCTGGGGAAGACTGTGAATTATGTAGTCACCCGATGGTCTTTAAAATGGGTAAATATGGGAAGTTTATGGCTTGTTCAAATTTCCCGGAATGTCGTAATACAAAACCGATTGTAAAAGAAATCGGTGTTACTTGTCCGAAGTGTGATAAAGGGCAAATTATTGAACGCCGTAGTAATAAAAAGAAACGTCTTTTCTACGGATGCGGTACGTATCCAGAATGTGACTTTGTATCTTGGGATAAGCCGATTGGTCGTAAATGTCCGAAGTGTGAAGGTATGCTCGTAGAGAAAAAGTTAAAAAAAGGCGTGCAAGTACAATGTATTTCGTGTGATTATGAAGAAGAACAACAAATGTGAGCGTAACTGCTCACATTTTTTTCGGGAAGAAAAGGAAAGGTGATATATATGACAACACAAGTAGTAAACGTCATTGGCGCAGGTCTTGCAGGAAGCGAAGCAGCTTACCAAATTGCAAAGCGTGGTGTCCAAGTAAAATTATATGAAATGAGACCAGTAAGGCAAACACCAGCTCATCATACAGATAAATTTGCTGAATTAGTATGTAGTAACTCACTTCGTGCAAACACATTAACAAATGCTGTTGGTGTTATTAAAGAAGAAATGCGTCTAATGGATTCTGTCATTATTCGTGCAGCTGATGAGTGCTCTGTACCAGCAGGAGGTGCTTTAGCTGTAGACCGTCATGAATTCGCGGCGAAAGTGACTGAATATGTGAAAAATCATCCGAACGTAACTGTAATGAATGAGGAAATCACTGAAATTCCAGAGGGACCAACTGTTATTGCGACAGGTCCACTTACGTCTCCGGATCTTTCTGCACAATTAAAAAAACTAACAGGTGAAGATTATTTTTATTTCTATGATGCTGCAGCGCCAATCGTTGAGAAAGACAGCATTGACATGAATAAAGTATATTTAAAATCCCGTTATGATAAAGGTGAAGCGGCATATTTAAACTGTCCAATGACAGAAGAAGAGTTTGATCGTTTTTATGAGGCTTTAATTGCTGCTGAGACAGTGCCTTTAAAAGAATTTGAAAAAGAAATTTTCTTTGAAGGTTGTATGCCAGTAGAAGTTATGGCAAGTAGAGGAAGACAGACGTTAGTATTTGGACCGATGAAGCCTGTTGGGTTAGAAGATCCGAAAACAGGGAAAACACCGTATGCGGTTGTTCAGTTACGTCAAGATGATGCAGCAGGAACATTATACAATATTGTAGGCTTCCAAACACATTTAAAGTGGGGACCACAAAAAGAAGTGTTACAGCTAATTCCAGGACTAGAAAACGCAGAGATTGTACGTTATGGTGTAATGCATCGTAATACGTTTATTAATTCGCCTAATTTGCTTCGTCCAACATATCAATATAAACAACGTGATGATTTATTCTTCGCTGGTCAAATGACTGGTGTAGAGGGTTATGTTGAATCAGCAGCATCAGGATTATTAGCGGGTATTAACGCTGCTCGACTTGTACAAGGTGAAGAGCCAGTTGTATTACCACCTGTAACTGCAATGGGAAGTATGGCGAATTATATTACTGCGACAAATGCGAAAAACTTCCAGCCAATGAATGCAAACTTCGGTTTATTTACACCGTTAGAGAAGAAAATTAAAAAGAAACAAGAGCGAAATGAAGCATATGCTACACGCGCTTTGGAAACAATTCAAAATTTTGTAAATATTTAATTAAATTTCTTGCAAAGGCTACTAAGTTGTGATACAATTTAGTAGCCTTTATTGAGGTGAATTATATGGATGTGAATGTGAAGAAATTGTTACAATTATTCGTTGGATATTTACAAATTGAAAGAAATTATTCAAAATATACAATTGCAAGTTATCAAAATGATTTAGAACATTTTGTGCAATTTATGGAGCGAGAAGGCATATCCTCTTTTTTAGATGTTACATACGCGGATGTTCGTTTATACTTGACGACGTTGCACGATCAGAAGTTAGCCCGTAAATCTGTCGCAAGGAAAGTATCAAGCTTACGAAGTTTATATCGTTTTTTGATGCGTGAAGGTTATCAAAAAGATAATCCGTTTGCACTTGCGTCACTTCCCAAGAAAGAATTGTCAATCCCAAAGTTTTTATATGCTGAAGAGTTAGAGGAATTGTTTGAAGTTTCTGATACAGGGGCACCATTAGGTCAAAGGAATCAAGCTTTATTAGAGTTGATGTATGCAACTGGGATTCGTGTAAGCGAATGCGTTAATTTGCAACTTACCGACATTGACTTTGCAGTGGGAACAATTTTAGTGATGGGAAAAGGGAAAAAACAAAGATATATTCCGTTCGGAAGCTATGCACAAGATGCTTTAATTACTTATATAGAGAACGGGAGAAAACAGTTAGCTCAAAAGACTGAAGAACAATCTCATATGGTATTTTTAAATGCGAAAGGTAAGCCGTTAACAGATCAGGGTGTACGTTATGTTTTGAACGAACTCATTAAGAAAGCTTCACTTACAATGCGGATAAGTCCCCATATGTTAAGGCATACATTTGCTACACATATGTTGGATGAAGGAGCGGATTTACGTACTGTGCAGGAGCTATTAGGTCATGAGAATTTGTCAACCACACAAATTTATACGCACGTCTCTAAAGAAAGATTGCGTTCTGTGTACATGAAGCATCACCCGCGGGCATAAATTGCTTTTAAGGCTATAAAAACATATAAAGGAGTTTTTTCTATGGGAAATTTCCACGCTACAACGATATTTGCAGTTCATCATAATGGAGAATGTGCAATGGCTGGAGATGGTCAGGTAACGATGGGGAATGCTGTTGTAATGAAACATACAGCTCGCAAAGTTCGCAAACTTTTCCAAGGGAAAGTTTTAGCTGGTTTTGCAGGATCAGTTGCTGATGCATTTACTCTTTTTGAAATGTTTGAAGGAAAATTAGAAGAGTATAATGGCAACTTGCAGCGCGCTGCAGTTGAGATGGCGAAACAATGGCGTGGTGATAAAATGCTACGTCAGCTAGAAGCAATGCTCATTGTCATGGATAAAACAACGATGCTCCTTGTTTCAGGTACAGGAGAAGTGATTGAACCAGATGATGGTATTTTAGCAATTGGTTCAGGGGGACATTATGCACTTGCTGCTGGTCGTGCTTTAAAGCAACATGCAAGTGAACATTTAACAGCGAAACAAATTGCGAAGGCCAGTTTAGAAATTGCAGGCGATATTTGTGTTTATACGAACCACAACATAATTGTTGAAGAATTGTAGAATCGTAAGGGAGGCATTTTATATGCATTTACATTTTACTCCGCGTCAAATTGTGGAAAAATTAGATCAATACATCATCGGTCAAAAAGATGCAAAGAAAGCGGTTGCTGTAGCTCTACGAAATCGATACCGTCGCAGTAAATTAGTTGAAAATTTACGTGATGAAATTGCACCTAAAAACATTTTAATGATTGGACCGACAGGTGTTGGTAAAACAGAGGTAGCACGGCGAATGGCGAAACTCGTTGGAGCACCTTTTATTAAGGTTGAAGCGACGAAATTTACAGAAGTTGGATATGTGGGTCGAGATGTAGAGTCGATGGTCCGCGACCTTGTTGAAACGTCTGTTCGTATTGTGAAAGAGGAAATGGTAGTTAAAGTTCAAGATAAAGCAGAAGAGCAAGCGAATCAACGTCTTGTTGAAATTTTAGTGCCGAGTCCGGAGAAACAATCTGGATTTAAAAATCCATTAGAAATGCTTTTTGGTGGTAATCAAAATTCAAACCAAACATCTGATGCGCAGGAAGATGATGAAATCGAAAAGAAACGTCAAGATGTGGAAAGAAAGCTTGCGGCAGGCCTTCTTGAAGATGAAGTGATATCGATCGAAGTGACGGAACAACAGTCTTCTATGTTTGATATGTTGCAAGGAACTGGCATGGAGCAAATGGGAATGAATTTCCAAGATGCACTAGGAAGTATCATGCCGAAAAAAACGAAAAAACGTAAACTTTCTGTAAAAGAAGCAAGAAAACTCTTGACAAATGAAGAGGCACAGCGCTTAATTGATATGGATGAAGTTACACAAGAGGCTGTTTATCGTGCTGAACAGCTCGGGATTATTTTTATCGATGAAATTGACAAAATTGCTGGTAAGCAGTCGAATAGCGTAGATGTATCGCGTGAAGGTGTGCAACGTGACATTTTACCGATTGTAGAAGGGTCGAATGTAGCAACGAAATACGGATCAGTAAAAACGGATTATATTTTATTTGTTGCAGCTGGAGCGTTCCATATGTCTAAACCGTCGGATTTAATTCCGGAATTGCAAGGGAGATTTCCGATTCGAGTAGAATTAACAAAATTATCGGCGGATGATTTTGTTAAAATATTAATCGAGCCTGACAATGCGCTAATTAAACAGTACACGGCGTTATTAGCGACTGAAGGTATAGAAATTGAATTTTCAGACGAAGCTATTCGTAAGATTGCTGAGATTGCTTATCAAGTTAATCAGGATACAGATAATATTGGAGCGAGAAGACTTCATACTGTTATGGAGAAGCTCCTTGAAGATTTATCGTTTGAGGCATCTGAAATTACGTTAGAGAAAATAACGATAACACCTCAATATGTTGAGGAAAAATTAGCGACAATAGCTAAAAATAAAGATGTGAGCCAGTTTATTTTGTAATAGTGTCATCAGGTGACTCGCCCTAGTTTCCAAGTGATGAAAAAATATGTAAGTAACATGTAGGAGGAAATTTTGAAATGGAATTATTAGCAAAAACGAGAAAATTAAATGCGTTATTACAGAGCGCAGCAGGAAAGCCTGTAAACTTTAGAGAGATGTCTGACACAATGTGTGAAGTAATTGAAGCGAACGTGTTCGTTGTAAGTCGTCGCGGTAAATTATTAGGATATGCGATTCACCAACAAATCGAAAACGAACGTATGAAGCACATGCTTGCAGAGCGTCAATTCCCAGAAGAGTATACGCAAAGTTTATTCAATGTTACAGAAACATCTTCAAATTTAGGTGTGGATAGTGACTACACAGCATTCCCAGTAGAAAATAGAGAATTATTCGGTCAAGGTTTAACTACAATCGTACCAATCGTTGGTGGCGGTGAGCGTCTAGGTACACTAGTGTTAGCTCGTCTTGGTCAAGAGTTCTTAGACGATGATTTAATTCTTGCTGAATACAGCTCAACTGTTGTAGGTATGGAAATCTTACGTGAAAAAGCAGAAGAAATCGAAGAGGAAGCACGTAGTAAAGCTGTTGTTCAAATGGCGATTAGCTCATTATCTTACAGTGAGTTAGAAGCAATCGAGCATATCTTCGAAGAATTAAATGGAACAGAAGGTTTACTTGTTGCAAGTAAAATTGCTGATCGCGTAGGAATTACTCGTTCGGTAATCGTAAATGCACTACGTAAATTAGAAAGTGCTGGTGTTATTGAGTCTCGCTCTTTAGGTATGAAAGGAACATACATTAAAGTGCTAAACGACAAGTTTCTACAGGAACTTGCTAAATTAAAAACAAACTAATTTATAAAAAAACTCTCCTCGCTTGAGGAGAGTTTTTTTGTTTTTTCAAGTGAATGATTTTGCTTACGTAAGGCGTCATGACAACATTCATTAGAAAACTATTAATTAACCTTCAATTCCTTGCTTAAAGGAATTGAAGGTTGGTAATACTAGGATTTGAGCGTGAAAAAAAGAAAGTTTTACATTGTTCGCATTTTCGACTTGATTGTAATATTTCAGTATGATATAGTAAGCAGTGGTGTCAGTACAAAGTACACACGTTTACTGATTTAAGTGTTGGTGCTACGTTCGTAGTTTCGCTTAGAGATGAAGTAAACGGAGGATATCAAAAAAACCATTTAGGAGGAACTAAATTATGTCAGTAATTTCTATGAAACAATTGCTTGAAGCTGGTGTTCATTTCGGACATCAAACTCGTCGTTGGAACCCAAAAATGAAGCGTTACATCTTCACAGAGCGTAACGGTATCTACATCATCGACTTACAAAAAACTGTGAAAAAAGTTGAGGAAGCTTACAGAACGATGCGTGACATCGCTGCTGAAGGTGGAGACATTTTATTCGTAGGTACTAAAAAACAAGCACAAGAAGCTATTAAAGAAGAAGCAACTCGTGCTGGTATGTACTTCGTTAACCAACGTTGGTTAGGTGGAACTTTAACAAACTTCCAAACAATCCAAAAGCGTATCAAGCGTCTTAAAGATATCGAAAGAATGCAAGAAGATGGTACTTTCGAAGTACTTCCTAAGAAAGAAGTTGTTCAACTTAAAAAAGAGTTAGAGCGTCTTGAGAAATTCTTAGGCGGTATTAAAGATATGAAAGGTCTTCCAAGTGCATTATTCATAGTAGACCCTCGTAAAGAGCGTATTGCAGTTGCTGAAGCACGCAAATTACACATTCCAATCATCGGTATCGTTGATACAAACTGTGATCCGGACGAAATCGATCACGTTATTCCAGCAAACGATGATGCAATTCGTGCTGTAAAACTTCTTACATCTAAAATGGCAGACGCGATCCTTGAAACAAAACAAGGTGAAGAAACTGTTACTGCGTAACAAATTTGGAAAGGTGATAAGGGGTTCGGCCTTTTATCACCTTTTTTAAGGTATAAACACCTTTATAAAAGGTATAAATACATATTTTAGGAGGATGAAAAATATGGCAATCACTGCACAAATGGTAAAAGAACTTCGCGAAAAAACTGGCGCAGGTATGATGGACTGCAAAAAAGCTTTAACAGAAACTAACGGCGACATGGAGAAAGCAATTGACTTCTTACGTGAAAAAGGTATTGCGAAAGCTGCTAAAAAAGCAGATCGCATCGCTGCTGAAGGTTTAACTTTCATCGAAACAAACGGTAACGAAGGTTTAATCTTAGAATTAAACTCTGAGACTGATTTCGTTGCGAAAAACGAAGGTTTCCAAGCGTTAATTAAAGAATTAGCTGCTCACTTATTAGCTAACAAACCTGCTAACGTTGAAGAAGCTATGGCTCAAACAATCGAAGGCGGCAAAACAGTAGAAGAGCACATCAACGAAGCAATCGCTAAAATTGGTGAAAAACTTACACTTCGTCGTTTCGAAATCGTATCAAAAACTGATGCTGATGCATTCGGCGCTTACCTACACATGGGTGGACGTATTGGTGTATTAACAGTTCTTGAAGGTTCTACTGACGAAGCAGCTGCTAAAGATGTAGCAATGCACATCGCAGCAGTTAACCCTAAATACATCGACCGCGATGCTGTAACAGCTGAAGAAGTTGAGCATGAGCGTCAAGTATTAACACAACAAGCTTTAAACGAAGGCAAGCCTGAAAAAATCGTTGCGAAAATGGTAGAAGGCCGTCTTGGCAAATTCTTTGAAGAGATTTGCTTACTTGACCAAACATTCGTTAAGAATCCTGACATGAAAGTTCGTCAATTCGTTGAGTCTAAAGGCGGAACATTAAAAGGATTCGTTCGCTACGCTGTTGGTGAAGGTATCGAAAAACGCGAAGACAACTTTGCTGAAGAAGTAATGAACCAAGTAAAAGGTAACAACTAATACAGATTAGGGAACACATTGTGTTCCCTTTTTTAAAATAAAGATGTAAGCAATTGGAGGTTCATTATGAATAAACCGAAATATAATCGTGTCGTTTTAAAGCTGAGCGGAGAAGCTTTAGCTGGCGAGCAAGGATTTGGAATTAACCCAGCTGTTATTAAGTCAGTTGCGGAACAAGTGAAAGAAATTGCAGAACTTGATGTAGAGGTTGCTGTTGTTGTTGGTGGCGGTAACATTTGGCGTGGGAAAATTGGAAGCGAAATGGGCATGGATCGTGCAGGAGCAGATTACATGGGCATGTTAGCAACAGTTATGAATTCATTAGCTCTTCAAGATAGCTTAGAGAATATTGGAATTCAAACTCGCGTACAAACTTCAATTGAGATGCGTCAAGTGGCAGAGCCTTACATTCGTCGTAAAGCAATTCGTCACTTAGAGAAAAAACGTGTTGTTATCTTTGCTGCAGGTACAGGTAACCCATACTTCTCTACAGATACAACAGCAGCATTACGTGCAGCTGAAATCGAAGCGGACGTTATTTTAATGGCGAAAAATAATGTGGATGGCGTATATAGTGCAGATCCATCTATTGACCCAACAGCTACGAAATACGAAACACTTACTTACTTAGATGTATTAAAAGCAGGTTTAGGTGTAATGGATTCTACAGCTTCTTCTTTATGTATGGATAATGATATTTCATTAATTGTATTCTCGGTTATGGAAAAAGGTAACATTAAACGTGCCGTTTTAGGCGAAAATATTGGAACAGTTGTAAGGGGGAAATAAATTATGGGACAACAAGTATTGAAGTCTTCAAATGAAAAAATGGAAAAAGCAGTTGCTGCTTATTCTCGTGAATTAGCAACAGTTCGCGCTGGTCGTGCAAGCTCGTCTGTATTAGATAAGGTACAAGTTGATTACTATGGTGCACCAACACCAGTTGTGCAATTAGCGAACATTACAGTTCCAGAAGCACGTTTGCTTGTAATTCAACCTTATGATAAAACTTCTATCGGTGATATTGAAAAAGCAATTTTAAAAGCAGATTTAGGCTTAAACCCTTCTAATGATGGAACTGTAATTCGTATTGCATTCCCTGCATTAACAGAAGAGCGTCGTCGCGATCTTGTAAAAGTTGTGAAAAAATATGCTGAGGAAGCAAAAGTTGCTGTTCGTAACGTACGTCGTGACAGTAATGATGACCTTAAGAAGCTTGAAAAAGCTGGCGACATTACAGAAGATGATTTAAGAGGATATACTGAAGATATCCAAAAAGAAACAGATAAATATATTGCAAAAGTTGACGAAATCGCAAAAAACAAAGAAAAAGAAATTATGGAAGTGTAATAGCGATAATTTCGCAAATATGACCCTCTTCTTAAGGGGGTCTTTTTACACTTTTAGGCATACGTCTGCTTGTTGGAGGGTATGAATGATGTTTAAAAAGTTTCCTTTTTTTAAAAGTAAAAAGGTCACATCGTTTGATCATCTCATTGAAAAAGTGAAAAAAGGATATATCCCAGAACATATTGCTATTATTATGGATGGTAATGGAAGATGGGCAAAGAGAAGAGCCATGCCTCGCATTGCTGGTCATCATGAAGGTATGCAAGTTGTGAAGAAAATCACAAAATTTGCAAGTAAGCTTGATGTGAAAGTATTAACTCTTTATGCTTTTTCGACTGAGAACTGGAAAAGACCGAAAAAAGAAGTTGATTATTTGATGAAGCTTCCAGAAGAATTTTTAGGTGCATTTTTACCAGAGTTGATTGAAGAAAACGTACAAGTCCGAGTAATAGGGCAAAAAGATCGTCTTCCTACGCATACGCGCAGAGCGATGGAAAAAGCCATGGAAGATACGAAAGAGAATACGGGATTAATTCTTAATTTCGCGTTAAACTATGGAAGTCGAGATGAAATCGTTTCTGCTGTGCAACATATGATGAAAGATAGTGAGGAAGGAAAAATTCGTTCGGAAGAAATAAGTGAAGAAAAGATTTCTTCTTACTTAATGACGAGTTCTTTACCTGATCCAGAGTTGTTAATCCGTACAAGCGGAGAGCTACGTATTAGTAATTTCATGTTATGGCAAATTGCTTATTCGGAATTTTGGTTTACAGATGTGTATTGGCCAGATTTTACCGAGGAACATTTGCTAAATGCGATTACAGACTTTCAACATAGAGGGCGCAGATTCGGAGGCGTGTAGAAAGAGAGGGTTTGGTAGTGAAACAGAGAATTATTACTGGAGTGATTGCTGCCGCGCTATTCATTCCCATCGTAATTTACGGTGGCGTGCCTTTTACAGTTTTAGTGTATGCACTTGCTTCTATAGGTTTATATGAATTAATTCGTATGAACAAGCTTACGCTTATTTCGGTACCAACAGTTTTAGCTGCAGTATTATTGTGGATTATTTTAATTCCGAGTAGTGCATCAGAACTGTTTACGTGGATTGGATTAGGTAAATTAGAAATCACATTTGTGATTGTTTTATTACTTTTATCATATACAGTCCTTTCTAAGAATACATTTACTTTTGACAATGCTTCATTTTTACTTATGGCAACGACATATGTTGGAATGGGATTCTTATATTTAAATGAAACGAGAATATTAGGAATCAAATATGTGTTCTGTGCACTATTTGTCATATGGGCAACTGATTCAGGTGCATATTTCATAGGGAAAGCATTTGGAAAAAGAAAATTATGGCCAGAAATTAGTCCGAATAAAACGATTGAAGGTTCATTAGGCGGTATTGTTTGTGGAATTGTTGTTGCACTTGTTTACAATATGTTCTTCCCAGTTGAAGCGAATGTAGGAGTTTTAATCGTTCTGACGATTATCATTTCTATTTTTGGACAAATTGGTGATTTAGTGCAATCTGCATTTAAACGCCATTATTGTGTAAAGGATTCAGGTACAATTTTACCTGGACATGGTGGTATTTTAGATCGAACAGATAGTTGGTTATTTGTGTTACCAATTCTATACTTCTTATTACAATACAATTAATAAATGAACGAGGGGTTGGAGTCATGAAAAACATTAGTTTACTAGGTGCAAGCGGATCAATCGGTACACAAACATTAGATGTGTTACGCTCGCACCCAGACCAATTCCGTCTCGTTGCTTTTTCTGTAGGGAAAAATGTTGATTATGCAGTAAAGGTAATTCAAGAATTTTCCCCGCAAATTGTCTCTGTGCAAAGAGAGGAAGATGTTTTAAAATTACAAGCTGTTTCTGGTAATACAAAAGTAGTATATGGTAGCGAAGGCTTATTAGAAGTAGCGCTGCACCCAGATACAGAAATTGTAGTGAATGCTGTTGTAGGTAGCGTAGGGTTGTTACCGACACTCCGCGCAATTGAGGCGAAAAAAACAATTGGAATTGCAAATAAAGAAACGTTAGTAACTGCAGGGCATCTTGTAATGGAAGCAGCACGAAAACATAATGTATCGTTACTTCCAGTAGACAGTGAACATTCAGCTATTTTTCAATGCTTGAATGGTGAAAATGAAAAAAGAATCTCTCGCTTAATTATAACTGCTTCAGGCGGAAGTTTTCGTGATAAAACGAGAGATGAATTGCATCAAGTGACCGTAGAAGATGCACTTCGTCATCCAAACTGGTCAATGGGTTCGAAAATTACAATTGATTCTGCTACAATGATGAATAAGGGGCTAGAAGTAATTGAAGCACACTGGCTTTTTGGTATCCCTTATGAGCAAATCGATGTTGTTCTACATAAAGAAAGTATTATTCATTCTATGGTTGAATTTGAAGATCGTAGTGTAATGGCACAGCTTGGCTCACCTGATATGCGAGTACCGATTCAATACGCGCTTACATATCCTGATAGATTACCTCTTTCAGACACGAAACAGTTAAATTTATGGGAAATGGGAACATTGCATTTTGAGAAAATGAATCAAGAGCGTTTCCGTTGTCTACGTTTTGCGTATGAAGCTGGAAAGACAGGTGGAAGTATGCCGGCTGTAATGAACGCGGCAAATGAAGTAGCTGTTGAAGCTTTTTTACAAAAGAGAATTGGTTTCTTAACAGTGGAAGACCTCATTGAAAAAGCAATGCACCATCACACTGTCATTGCACGTCCGAGCTTAGAGGAAATTCAGGAAATTGACGCAGCCACAAGACGGTTTGTGATGGAACAAATTTAGCAAAGGTGGTTATGGAATTGAATACAGCGATTGCCTTTATATTAATTTTCGGTGCACTCGTATTTTTCCATGAGCTAGGGCATCTATATTTCGCAAAAAGAGCAGGTATTTTGTGCCGCGAGTTTGCGATTGGTTTTGGTCCGAAAATATTCTCATTTGAAAAGAATGAAACGGTGTATACGATTCGATTACTGCCCCTTGGTGGCTATGTAAGAATGGCTGGCGAGGATGCGGACACAGTTGAGTTAAAACCTGGAAAAAAGGTTGGACTTGTATTAAATGAAAAAGACGAAGTTGTGAAATTAGTTTTTGATGGACATGAAAAATATCCAAATGTTCGTGTCATTGAAGTCGAACAAGCTGATTTAGAGCATAATCTTACAATTTTGGGTTATGAAGAGTACGAGGAAGAGCTGCAAACATTCCGAGTGAATGAAAAAGCTCGTATCATTTCTGCGGGAGAAGAAATTCAAATCGCTCCGTACAATAGACAATTTGGCTCTAAAAAATTGGGCCAACGTGCTCTAGCAATCTTTGCAGGTCCTGCAATGAACTTTATTCTAGCATTTGTTATTTTTGTGATTCTTGGATTTGTACAAGGAGTTCCTGTTGACAAACCGATGGTCGGAAAAGTAATGGAGAATAGTGCTGCAGAACAAGCTGGATTAAAAGAAAATGATACAATTCAAGCAATCAATGGGAAGAACACTAGTACATGGAAAGATGTTGTAACGATTGTACGTGAAAACCCAAATAAAGAAATTACGTTACATGTAAAGCGTGATAGTGAGCAATTTAATGTGAAAGTAACACCAACGCTTGATAAAGAAGGAAAAGACGAAGTTGGTAGAATTGGTGTTTATTCTCCTGTAGAGAAAACAGTGATGGGTTCTATTAAATCAGGGTTTGAACAAACATACGAATGGACGAAACTAATTTTTGATTCTCTTGTGAAATTAGTAACGGGTCAATTTTCTATTAATGAGTTGTCAGGTCCAGTAGGAATTTATAATCTAACAGATCAAGTTGTAGATTATGGATTTACGCGTGTACTAAGTTTAGCGGCAGTTTTAAGTATTAACCTTGGTTTATTTAATTTATTACCAGTCCCAGCTTTAGACGGTGGACGTTTGTTCTTCTTCTTAATTGAAGCGTTACGAGGAAAACCAATTGATCGTCAAAAAGAAGGAATGGTTCACTTTATTGGGTTTGCATTATTAATGTTGCTTATGTTAGTTGTAACATGGAATGACATCCGTAAGTTTTTCTTGTAAAATAAGAAGAAGGTTATAATGAAATAGAGCTCATAGAATAAAATCCCTCACCTAACTCGAGGTGAGGGGTTTTATTGCGTGTAAGAGTAAAATGAAGAGGTGCGAATAAATGAAACAAAGTATGGTATTCAGTCCTACATTACGTGAAGTTCCAGCAGATGCTGAAATTAAGAGTCATCAATTATTACTTCGCGCAGGGTTTATGCGTCAAAATGCTTCTGGTATTTATAGTTTTCTACCATTTGGTTTAAAAGTGTTACACAAAGTAGAACGTATTGTTCGTGAAGAAATGGAGCGCGCAGGGGCAGTAGAACTATTAATGCCAGCTATGCAAGCTTCTGAATTATGGCAAGAATCAGGCCGTTGGTATTCTTACGGATCAGAATTAATGCGTATGAAAGATCGTAATGCTCGCGAGTTTGCGCTAGGGGCAACTCATGAGGAAGTAATTACAGATCTTGTACGTGATGAAATTAAATCATACAAAAAATTACCATTAACATTATATCAAATTCAAACAAAATTCCGTGATGAGCAAAGACCACGTTTCGGTTTATTACGCGGAAGAGAATTTTTAATGAAAGATGCGTATTCTTTCCATGCAACACAAGAAAGTTTGGATGAAGTATATAGCGGTTTATACAAAGCGTATTCTAATATCTTTGCTCGTTGTGGTTTGAATTTCCGTGCAGTTATAGCTGATTCTGGAGCAATGGGTGGAAAAGATACACACGAATTTATGGTGTTATCTGATGTAGGTGAAGATACAATTGCGTATTCTAATACATCTGATTATGCGGCAAATATTGAAATGGCTCCTGTTGTTGCTACGTATACGAAGAGTGATGAAGCCGAAAAAGCACTTGAAAAAGTAGCAACTCCAGATCAAAAAGCTATTGAAGAAGTATCTGCATTCTTAAATATCGCAGCGGAAAAATGCATTAAATCTATGGTGTTTAAAGTAGATGCGAAATTAGTAGTAGTACTTGTTCGTGGCGATCATGAAGTCAATGATGTAAAAGTGAAGAATGTATACGGAGCTTCAGTCGTTGAGCTTGCTTCACATGAAGAAATAAAAGAGTTATTAAACTGTGAAGTGGGTTCTTTAGGACCGATTGGTGTTACAGGGGATATCGAAATTATCGCTGACCATGCTGTAGCATCAATTGTCAACGGATGTTCAGGAGCGAACGAAGAAGGGTTCCATTATGTAAATGTAAATCCAGAACGTGACTTTAAAGTAAGTCAATATACAGATTTACGCTTCATCCAAGAAGGAGACCAATCTCCAGATGGAAATGGAACAATTCTTTTCGCACGTGGAATTGAAGTTGGTCATGTATTCAAATTAGGAACTCGTTATAGTGAAGCGATGAACGCAACGTTCCTAGATGAAAACGGAAAAACAAAACCACTTATTATGGGTTGTTACGGTATCGGTGTATCTCGTACAGTGGCAGCAATTGCAGAGCAGTTTAATGATGAGAATGGTTTAGTTTGGCCAAAATCTGTTGCACCGTTCCATGTGCATGTAATTCCAGTGAATATGAAATCTGATGCACAACGTGAAATGGGTGAAAATATCTATAACTCATTACAAGAGCAAGGATACGAAGTATTACTAGATGATCGTGCAGAACGTGCAGGTGTTAAATTTGCAGATGCAGATTTATTCGGCCTTCCAGTTCGTGTTACAGTTGGTAAAAAAGCAGATGAAGGTATTGTAGAAGTGAAAGTACGTGCTACAGGCGAGTCTGAAGAAGTGAAAGTAGAAGAACTTCAAACATATATTGCTAATATTTTAAAATAAGAAGAGGTACCTCGTAATGAGGTACCTTCTCTTTCTTTGTAAACGTATTTTGTAAAAGAAGAAGGAAGAAATCTTTCTTTGTAGTACGTTTCAATTTATAATAGCAAATGGAAGGAGAGTGCTTATGTCATTAACAAATGAACACCAAGAGCGATTTCAAATTTTGCTCCAACAGTTGCAAATACCAGAAGACCTTATAAATCAATATTTACATGGCGGTGGTATTGAAAAGCTAGTTATTGATAAAGCGAATAAAAGTTGGCATTTTGACTTACAAGTGCCACGTATTTTGCCGACAGAATTATATGAGTTGCTAGAAACAAAGCTTAAGCAATCATTTTCTCATATTGCAAGAACAACATTTGCATTAGAAGCAGAGAATAAACAATTTACAGAAGAAGAAGTGAAGGCATATTGGCCGCTTTGTACAGAACGAATTACATTTTCACCTATGTTCGCGTACTTAAAGAAGCAACTTCCGCAGGTCAATGGCGTGAAGTTGCTATTAAATGTGAATAATGAGCTGGAATCTACTACTTTAAAGAAAAACGTTGCGAAACCAGTAGGTGATCAATACGAAGCTTTTGGATTCCCGCGTTTTCAGTTAGACACACATATAAAGCAAAATGCAGAAGAAATGCAAAAGTTTCGTGAGCAAACACAGGAAGAAGATCGTCAACGAGTTATACAGGCTATGGAAGAGATGGCTAAAAGGCAAGCTGAAGAAAGTGATGTTGTTCATGAAGGACCAGTTGTGCTTGGTTATCTTATTAAGCCAGATGAAGAGATTACGCCGCTGCGTGAAATTCAAGATGAAGAAAGAAGAAAAACCGTTCAAGGGTATGTTTTCCATGTAGAGACGAAAGAACTTCGTAGTGGACGTACATTATTAACTTTAAAGATAACTGACTATACGGACTCTATTATGATTAAGATGTTCTCACGTGATAAAGAAGATATCCCGATGTTACAATCCTTGAAAAAAGGAACTTGGGTAAAAGCGCGTGGTTCAGTTCAAAATGATACATTCGTGCGCGATTTAGTTATGATCGCAAATGATATAAATGAAATAACGGGACCTTCTCGTAAAGATAAAGCAAAAGAAGGGGAAAAAAGAGTAGAACTTCATCTTCATACTCCAATGAGTCAAATGGATGCTGTTACTTCTGTTTCTAAGCTCGTTGCCCAAGCCGGAAAATGGGGGCATGAGGCTATTGCAGTTACAGACCATGCTGTTGCACAGTCGTTCCCAGAAGCATATTCTGCTGGTAAAAAGGCTGGAGTTAAAGTTCTATATGGTGTAGAAGCAAATTTAGTTAATGATGGTGTGCCGATAGCATATAACGAAGCGCATCGTCTACTTGCAGAAGAAACATATGTTGTCTTTGACGTTGAGACAACAGGGTTATCTGCTGTATATGATACAGTCATTGAGTTAGCTGCTGTAAAGATAAAAGGTGGAGAAATTATTGATCGCTTTGAATCTTTCGCAAACCCTCATCAACCATTATCGGCGACGATTATTGAATTAACAGGCATTACAGATGATATGTTAACTGATGCACCAGAAGTGGACGAAGTGTTTAAAAAGTTTGAGGAATGGATGGGTGACCATACACTTGTTGCTCATAACGCAAGCTTCGATATGGGCTTTATTAACGTAGGTTTTAAAAAGGCTGGGATAGAAAAAACGAAAAATCCAGTTATTGATACGTTAGAACTTGCACGGTTCTTATTCCCAGAAATGAAAAATCATCGATTAAATACGATGTGTAAAAAGCTTGATATTGAATTAACGCAACATCACCGTGCGATTTATGATACAGAAGCAACGGGATATTTACTTGTGAAGATGTTAAAAGATGTGATTGAAAAGGGATTTGAATATCACGATCAACTAAACGATAGTATGGGACAAGGGGATGCGTATAAACGTGGGCGTCCAAGTCATATGACGTTACTTGCCACATCAGATGTTGGGTTGAAAAACTTATATAAACTTGTTTCATATTCTCACCTGAATTACTTTTATCGTGTACCACGTGTACCACGATCACTATTAAAAAAATATCGCGAAGGCATTTTAGTAGGAACAGCTTGTGACAAAGGTGAAGTATTTGAAGCTATGATGCAAAAAGCGCCTGAAGAAGTAGAAGAAATTGCACAGTTTTATGATTACATTGAGGTTATGCCTCCAGAAGTGTTACGTCATTTAGTGGAACGTGAACTCGTTCGAGATGAAGGACAGTTAAAAACAATAATTTCTAACTTAGTAAAACTAGGTGAGAAGTTAGATAAGCCAGTTGTTGCTACTGGGAATGTGCATTATTTAGATCCAGAGGACGCGATATATCGGAAAATTTTAGTCAGTTCGCAGGGAGGAGCTAATCCGTTAAATCGCCATTCATTACCGCCTGTACATTTCCGTACAACAAATGAAATGCTAGATTGTTTTTCATTCTTAGGTGAAGACAAAGCAAAAGAAATTGTTGTGACAAATACAAACAAGATCGCATCATTAATTGGTGATGTTCGTCCAGTAAAAGATGATTTATACACACCGAAAATTGAAGGTGCTGATGATGAAACACGTGATATGAGCTATGTAATGGCACGAAGTATCTATGGAGATGAACTACCGGAAATTGTAGAAGCTCGTTTGGAAAAAGAATTGAAAAGTATTATTGGACATGGATTCGCTGTTATTTATTTAATTTCACATAAGCTTGTGAAAAAATCGTTAGTGGACGGTTATCTAGTAGGTTCGCGTGGATCGGTAGGTTCATCATTTGTTGCAACGATGATGGAAATTACAGAAGTAAACCCATTACCACCGCACTATGTATGTCCAAAGTGTAAACAATCAGAGTTCTTTAATGACGGTTCTGTAGGTTCTGGTTTTGATTTACCAGATAAAGAATGCCCAACATGTAATGTTCCATATGTGAAAGATGGGCATGACATTCCTTTCGAAACGTTCCTTGGATTTAAAGGGGATAAGGTACCGGATATCGATTTGAATTTCTCCGGAGAATACCAACCACGCGCCCATAACTATACGAAATTACTGTTCGGTGAAGATTATGTATACCGCGCAGGAACAATTGGTACGGTTGCGGAAAAAACCGCTTATGGGTATGTGAAAGGTTATGCTAATGATCATAACTTAACAATTCGAAATGCAGAGATTGATCGCTTAGTTGCGGGATGTACAGGTGTAAAGCGTACGACCGGACAGCATCCAGGTGGTATTATCGTTGTACCAGATTACATGGATATTTTTGACTTTTCACCAATTCAGTTTCCGGCTGATTCAATAGGTGCTGAGTGGAGAACAACGCACTTTGACTTCCACTCAATTCATGATAATTTATTGAAACTTGATATATTAGGACACGATGATCCGACTGTTATTCGTATGCTTCAAGATTTAAGTGGTATTGACCCGAAAACAATCCCAACGGATGATCCAGAAGTAATGAAAATTTTCTCTGGTCCAGAATCTTTAGGGGTAACGGAAGAACAAATTAACTGTAAAACAGGTACACTTGGTATACCAGAGTTTGGTACGAAATTCGTAAGACAAATGTTAGAAGAAACGAAACCAACAACGTTTTCAGAGCTTGTCCAAATTTCTGGACTGTCCCATGGTACAGATGTATGGTTAGGTAATGCGAATGAATTAATTTATAATGGTACGTGTACACTGAGTGAAGTTATCGGTTGTCGTGATGACATCATGGTATATTTAATTTATCAAGGCTTGGATCCATCATTAGCCTTCAAAATCATGGAGTCGGTGCGTAAAGGTAAAGGTGTACCAGAAGAATGGGAAGAGGAAATGAGAAATAACAATGTACCAGGTTGGTATATTGATTCATGTAAGAAGATTAAGTACATGTTCCCTAAAGCCCATGCGGCTGCTTACGTACTTATGGCTGTGCGTATTGCATACTTTAAAGTACATTTCGCACTTTTATTCTATGCGGCATATTTTACAGTTCGTGCAGATGACTTTGATGTAGAGGCGATGGCGAAAGGTTCAGCATCCATACGTGTAAAAATTGATGAAATTGCACAAAAAGGATTGGATGCAGCACCGAAAGAGAAGAGTTTATTAACGGTACTAGAAATGACACTTGAAATGTGTGAGCGTGGTTATTCATTCCAAAAGGTTGATTTATACCGCTCGCATGCAACCGAATTTATAATTGATGGGGATACTTTAATTCCTCCATTTAATGCAGTTCCTGGTCTTGGTACAAACGCAGCTTTCAGTATTGTTGAAGCTCGTAAAAATGGTGATTTCTTATCAAAAGAAGACTTACAGCAGCGCAGTAAGGTTTCTAAAACGATTATTGAGTATTTAGATGGTCAAGGTTGTCTAGGAGATTTACCGGATCAAAACCAATTGTCACTGTTCTAATAGGTAGGAAAAATCTTTGCAAATCAACATTTGCTATGGTATACTATAAACCGAGATAACCATGTCATGTATATTTTGTGAAAAAGAGAGTGGGGAAACCCACTCTTTCGTGTTACTATCTACATTTTGCTTATGTAGATAGTAATGATATTTCTGTCGTATATACATATTTTGTTACAAGTTTTACTTCTTAAATTTGGTAATACTAAGACAGATATTCCCTGCTTAACGGCAGGGGCTTTTGTTAGCTAACGAGAAAGAATAAGATAGACCGTCTTTATGAACGGGATCTTTTCTTGTAAATGGTACATGGCGGCAGGAAGGAGGCTGTTTATGGATAAGAAAGTCACAGAAATTGTAGAAGCATTTGCGCAGCCAATCGTTGAAGAGTTAAATCTTGAACTTGTAGATGTAGAGTATGTGCAAGAAGGACAAGACTGGTTCTTACGCGTATTCATTGATTCTGAAAAGGGAGTCGAAATTGAAGAATGCGGTGCGGTAAGTGAACGTTTAAGCGAAGCTTTAGATAAAGAGGATCCAATTCCTCATCTTTACTTTTTGGATGTATCATCTCCTGGAGCGGAACGCCCATTAAAGAAAGAGAAAGACTTCCAGCAAGCGGTAGGAAAACAAGTGGCAATTAAAACATATAAGCCGATTGATGGTGAGAAGATGTTTGAAGGAAAGCTACTTTCCTACGACGGTACTACAATTACACTACTATTAACAATTAAAACACGTAAAAAAGAAATCCAAATTCCAATGGATAAAGTTGCAAATGCGCGACTTGCTGTTACGTTTTAGTAAGAAGGGGGATCTTCATGAGCACTGAGTTGTTAGATGCTTTGCTCGTATTAGAGTCAGAAAAAGGTATTAGCAAAGATATTATTATTGATGCGATTGAAGCAGCATTAATCTCTGCTTATAAACGCAATTTTAACCAAGCACAAAACGTTCGTGTGAGCTTTAACCCAGAAGTGGGAACAATTCAAGTTTTAGCACGTAAGGACGTTGTAGATAATGTGTTTGATCCACGTCTTGAAATCTCTGTAGAAGAGGCAAGACAAATTAATCCAAACTACCAAGATGGTGACGTACTAGAAATTGAAGTAACGCCAAAAGATTTTGGTCGTATTGCAGCACAAACTGCAAAACAAGTTGTAACACAACGAGTTCGTGAGGCGGAACGTGGTGTAATTTATTCAGAATTTAGTGATCGTGAAGAAGACATTATGGTTGGTATTGTACAGCGCCAAGATGCTCGTTTCATCTATGTAAGCTTAGGTAAAGTAGAAGCTTTATTACCTGTAAGTGAGCAAATGCCAAATGAGCAATATAAACCACATGATCGTATTCGCGTATTTATTACAAAAGTAGAAAAGACAACAAAAGGACCACAAATTTACGTATCACGTACACATCCTGGTCTTTTAAAACGTTTATTCGAAATGGAAGTTCCAGAAATTTATGATGGAACTGTAGAAATTCGCTCTGTAGCACGTGAAGCAGGCGACCGTTCTAAAATTTCTGTATATGCAGAGAATATCGATGTTGATCCAGTAGGTTCTTGTGTAGGACCGAAAGGACAACGTGTACAACGCGTTGTAGATGAACTAAAAGGTGAAAAGATTGACATCGTTCGCTGGTCGAATGACCCAGTTGAATATGTTGCAAATGCTTTAAGTCCATCACAGGTTGTTAAAGTACTTGTAGATGAAGCAGAGAAAGCAACAACTGTTGTTGTTCCAGACCACCAGCTTTCATTAGCGATTGGTAAGCGTGGACAAAATGCGCGCCTTGCAGCTAAATTAACAGGCTGGAAAATTGATATTAAAAGTGAGTCTGATGCGAAACAACTTGGTATTGTGACAGAAGAAGATAGCGTAATCGCATTCGGATTCGATTCAGCTGAAGACGAAATCGAATAGAGGTGATGAGTATGAGCAATCGAAAAGTTCCGTTACGAAAATGTATTGCGACGCAAGAGATGAAATCAAAACGAGAGCTAGTTCGCATTGTTCGTTCCAAAGAGGGCGAAGTGTCTATTGATTTATCAGGAAAAAAATCAGGACGAGGTGCATATTTATCAAAAGATAAAGAAAGCATTATTCAAGCCCAAAAGAAAAACATTTTGGAACATCATCTAAAAGCGAAAATCGACAGTTCTCTGTACGAAGAGCTTCTTGAGCTTGTTGAGAAGGAGTCGAAATAAGTGTCTGATTGGAAATCATTTTTAGGACTAGCAAACCGCGCTCGAAAAATTATTTCGGGTGAAGAACTCGTTTTAAAAGAAGTACGAAGTGGCAAAGCAAAGCTAGTATTGCTTTCTGAAGATGCGTCAGCGAACACTACAAAACGTATCATTGATAAAACCACGTACTACAACATACCAATGAGAAAAGTCGAAAATCGACAACAATTAGGGCATGCGATTGGGAGAGACGAGCGAGTCGTTGTAGCTGTTTTAGATGAAGGCTTTGCGAAAAAGCTACGTAGCATGCTCGATACAAATTACCGGGGGTGAAGGTATGAGTAAAATTCGAGTACATGAATATGCAAAAAAAAATAATATCTCAAGTAAAGATCTTATGACAAAACTAAAAGAGATGAATATCGAGGTTTCGAATCATATGACAATGTTAGAAGATGAAGTAGTAAACAAATTAGATAATCAATATAGCGCTGGAGCGGAAAAACCTTCTGTTGCAGATGAGTTTGAAGTAGAAGAGAAAGTTGTTCGCAGTAAAAAGAACAGCAATAAGAATAAGAAAAAAGGCAAAGCAAATGAAGATAAACGTCAAGATAACTTTGCTGGAAGACAACAAACACCAATAGTAGAAACACCAGATAAAATCACTTTCTCTGGAAGCCTTACAGTAGGTGACCTTGCTAAAAAGTTAAGCAAAGAGCCATCTGAAATTATTAAAAAGCTCTTCATGCTAGGAATTATGGCGACAATTAACCAAGACTTAGATAAAGATACAATTGAGTTAATTGCTACTGATTACGGTATTGAAGTAGAAGAAGAAGTAGTTGTAAGTGAAACTGAATTTGAAACATTCATCGATGAGCAAGATGATGAAGAAAACTTAAAAGAACGTCCAGCTGTTGTTACAATTATGGGACACGTTGACCATGGTAAAACAACATTGCTTGACTCTATCCGTAATTCAAAAGTAACTGCTGGCGAAGCTGGTGGAATTACTCAGCATATCGGTGCATACCAAGTTGATGTAAATGATAAGAAAATTACGTTCTTAGATACACCAGGTCACGCGGCATTTACAACAATGCGTGCTCGTGGTGCACAAGTAACAGATATTACAATTCTTGTTGTTGCAGCTGATGACGGTGTTATGCCACAAACAGTTGAAGCGATTAGCCATGCGAAAGCAGCTGGAGTACCAATTATTGTTGCTGTGAATAAAATGGATAAACCAGCGGCAAATCCTGATCGTGTAATGCAAGAATTAACAGAATATGAATTAGTTCCAGAAGCTTGGGGCGGAGACACGATTTTCGTACCAATTTCTGCGATTCAAGGCGAGGGAATTGACAACTTACTAGAAATGATCCTTCTTGTGAGTGAAGTAGAAGAATATAAAGCAAATCCAAATCGCTATGCAGCTGGTACTGTAATTGAAGCACAGCTTGATAAAGGTAAAGGAACTATCGCGACATTACTTGTTCAAAACGGTACACTTCGAGTTGGAGATCCAATTGTTGTTGGAACATCATTCGGTCGTGTTCGTGCAATGGTAAGTGATATTGGTCGTCGTGTAAAAGTTGCTGGTCCGTCAACTCCTGTTGAAATTACAGGTTTAAATGAAGTGCCACAAGCGGGAGATCGTTTCATGGCATTCGCTGATGAGAAGAAGGCTCGTCAAATCGGTGAATCACGTGCACAAGAAGCGTTAGTTGCACAACGTGGTGAGAAATCTAAATTCAGCCTGGAAGATTTATTCCAACAAATCCAAGAGGGCGATGTAAAAGAAATTAACTTAATTGTGAAAGCAGACGTACAAGGTTCTGTAGAAGCAATGGCAGCATCACTTCGTAAAATTGATGTTGAAGGCGTAAAAGTGAAAATTATCCATACAGGCGTAGGTGCGATTACAGAATCTGATATTATTTTAGCTTCTGCATCTAATGCAATTGTAATTGGATTTAACGTACGCCCAGATGTGAATGCGAAGCGTACAGCTGAATTAGAGAAAGTTGATGTTCGTTTACACCGTATTATCTATAAAGTAATCGAAGAAATTGAATCAGCAATGCAAGGTATGCTGGATCCAGAATTCGAAGAAAAAGTAATCGGTCAAGCGGAAGTTCGTCAAACATTCAAAGTAACAAAAGTTGGAACAATCGCAGGTTGTTACGTAATAGACGGTAAAATTACACGTGATAGTGGCGTTCGTATTATCCGTGATGGCGTAGTAGTCTTCGAAGGAAAACTTGATACGTTAAAACGTTTCAAAGACGACGTAAAAGAAGTTGCACAAAACTATGAGTGTGGTATTACAATTGAGAGATATAATGATCTTAAAGAAGGGGACATCATTGAAGCATACGTTATGGAAGAAGTGAAGCGATGATTATCGCTTCACTCTCATTCGAGTGTATGATTTACGATGTGCATTCTTTAAAAGAGAAACGAGCAATTTTGCAACGTGTGTTAACTCGTGTGAAACAGCGCTATAATGTAGCTGTTTCTGAAGTTGGGCATCAAGATGTATGGCAACGTACAGAAATTGCAATTGTTTCCGTATCCTCAAATCGTGTTGTCTGTGAAAAAGAAATGAATCGTGTACTTGAGTATATCGATTCATTTCCTGAAATTGAACGTACGATAACACATTTGGAATGGTATTGAATGAGGTGAAGAGTTATGAAATTACGTGCGAACCGTGTGGGCGAGCAAATGAAAAAAGAATTAGGCGACATTATCAGTCGTAAAATTAAAGACCCACGTATTGGATTTGTTACAGTAACAGATGTACAGGTAAGTGGAGATTTACAAATTGCTAAAGTATATATTTCTGTTTTAGGTGACGAAGAACAGAAAGAAAATACATTAAAAGGTTTAGCGAAGGCAAAAGGCTTTATTCGTTCAGAAATTGGCCAACGTATTCGTCTTCGTAAAACACCGGAAATTTCCTTCGAGTTTGATGAGTCTATTGGATATGGTCATCGAATTGATACACTTTTACATCAAATTAATAAAGACGGTAAACGTGAAGAATAATGGATAGACATTTGTCTATCCATTTTTTCAATGTAAAATAAGTTTTGCATAATTGCAATTACTATAAAAGAATAACGATGAGGTGAGTATATGGAAGGTGTAGTATTATTACATAAGCCAAAGGGAATGACATCACATGATTGTGTGTTCAAATTAAGAAAGATATTGCGTGAGAAACGAATTGGTCATACAGGGACACTGGATCCAGATGTAACAGGAGTATTACCTATTTGCGTTGGGCGTGCAACAAAAATTGCGCAATTTTTAACAAGTGAAACAAAAACATACGAAGGTGAAGTGACATTAGGATTTTCAACAACAACAGAAGATGCTTCTGGTGAAGTTGTGGAGAAACAAGATGTAAATCGTGTCATTACACGTAAAGAAGTAGAAGAGGTACTAGCGGAATTAACAGGGACAATTGAACAAATGCCGCCGATGTTCTCAGCTGTAAAAGTTAACGGGAAAAAACTATACGAATATGCAAGAGCAGGACAAGAAGTTGAACGTCCAGTTCGTACAATTACAATTCATGAATTTGTATTACTTGATGAACGTGAAGTTTTTGAAGGGGAAAATATTTCATTTCGTTTCCGTGTAACGTGTAGTAAAGGAACATATGTAAGAACACTAGCAGTAATGATAGGTGAAAAACTTGGATTTCCATCACATATGTCTCACCTTGTAAGAACAGCATCTGGTGAATTTTTACTAGAAGATTGCATATCATTTGAAGAAATTGAAGAAAACGTGCAAAATGGAACAGTAGAGTCTATTTTCATCTCAATTGATGAGGCGCTAAGTAAGTTTCCAAAAATGGTTGTAGATGAAAAGCAAGCTGAAAAAATAAAGAACGGTATGTTCTTAAAGAATGAATTAGAAACAACAGCACCATTTATTACAGTATTTGATAAAAATGATCGTTGCTTAGCAATTTATGAGCATCACCCAAAACACCCTGGAATGCTAAAGCCAATGAAAGTACTTGTGAATAATCAAGAACTAAAGCTATAATGAATTATTGGAAGGATTATTACAGAAAAAGGTGAATTCAAGCGTGAAACTTATTCATTTAACTCATCCACATGAACAAAATAAAATAGAATTACCACCTACTGTAATGGCATTAGGATATTTTGATGGCATTCATTTAGGACATCAACGTGTGATTCGAACAGCGAAAAAAATAGCGGATGAAAGAGGATGTAAAAGTGCTGTCATGACGTTCCATCCACACCCATCTGTTGTATTAGGAAAAAAAGAAGCGCATGTGGAGTATATTACACCGATGCGCCTTAAAGAAGAAATCATCGCAAGTTTAGGAATTGATATCTTATATGTGGTGAAATTCGATGAGCCATTTGCTGGATTATTACCACAGCAGTTTGTCGATGAGTATATTATTGGTTTAAATGTAAAGCATGTAGTAGCAGGCTTTGATTATTCATATGGACGTTTAGGAAAAGGGAAGATGGAGACTTTACCATTTCATGCAAGAGGGGAGTTTACACAGACCGTGATCGAAAAAGTTGAATATCAAGAAGAAAAAGTAAGTTCTACTTCATTACGAAAGTTAATTCGAAACGGTGAAATGGAACAAATTCCATCTATTTTAGGGAGAGCTTACACGGTAGAAGGAACAGTTGTACACGGTGATAAGCGTGGACGTCAAATTGGTTTTCCAACTGCAAATGTAGGTTTAAATGATGAATATTTGTTGCCACCTGTAGGTGTATATGCGGTAAGGTTGAAGGTTCATGATGAATGGTATGATGGTGTGTGTAATATCGGATATAAACCAACTTTCAAAGAGAATGAGCGTCAATTATCTATTGAAGTGCATCTATTTGAATTTAATAAAGACATATACGATCAAAGTGTTACAGTGGAATGGCACATGCGTATAAGAGAAGAAAAAAAGTTTAATGGAATTGATGAGTTAGTTGCGCAAATCGCTCAAGATAAAAAGGTTGCCGAAGAATATTTTGCGAGCGTAAAGAATATACTTGCTTTTTCAAATGAAAAGTAGTATTCTATGTTATGTACTTTATGACAACCATTACTTGGCATTGCGACTCACCGATGTTTGCTAGGTAACTGGGGGTTTAATTATTAGGAGGTGAAATAGGATGGCTTTAACACAAGAGCGTAAAAACGAAATCATTGCACAATTTAGAACTCATGAGACTGATACTGGTTCTCCAGAGGTTCAAATTGCTGTCCTAACGGAGCAAATTAACACTCTAAACGAGCACTTACGTACTCACAAGAAGGATCATCATTCACGTCGTGGTCTATTAAAGATGGTTGGTAAACGTCGTAACTTACTTACTTACCTTCGTAATAGCGATATCACACGTTACCGTGAATTAATCACAAAGCTTGGCTTACGTCGATAGTCAAAGAAGCGGGAATATTCCCGCTTTTTTGTTAGGTAAAAATATATCTTCTACTCTTTATAGCTTACTTAATTTTCGGCAATACTAGAGGAAAGAATATTGTGATATACTACCCATTTACATAGAAGAATTGAATATTTTAAATTGAGAGGGGTACTTAAATGAGTCAGGAAAAGCAAGTCTTCTCGATAGATTTAGCTGGTCGTCAGCTAACAATTGAAACAAGTCAGCTTGCAAAACAAGCAAACGGAGCAGTATTAGTAAGATATGGCGACACAGCAGTTCTATCTACAGCAACTGCATCAAAAGAGCCAAAAAATGTAGATTTCTTCCCGCTTACAGTAAACTATGAAGAGCGTTTATATGCAGTTGGAAAAATCCCAGGCGGTTTTATTAAGCGCGAAGGCCGTCCAAGTGAAAAAGCAATTTTAGCAAGTCGTTTAATTGACCGTCCAATCCGTCCACTTTTCGCAGATGGTTTCCGTAATGAAGTACAAGTTGTCAGCATCGTAATGAGTGTTGATCAAGACTGTTCTTCTGAGATGGCAGCTATGCTTGGTTCTTCATTAGCATTATCTATTTCAGATATTCCATTTGAAGGTCCAATCGCAGGTGCGACAGTTGGTCGTATTAATGGCGAGTTCGTTATTAATCCAACAGTAGAACAGCAAGAACAAAGTGATATGCACCTTGTTGTAGCTGGTACGAAAGATGCAATTAACATGGTTGAAGCAGGAGCGGATCAAGTACCTGAAGAAACAATGTTAGAAGCAATTATGTTTGGACACGATGAAATTAAACGTCTAATTGCATTCCAAGAAGAGATTGTACAAGCTGTCGGTAAAGAGAAAACAGCAGTGAAACTTTATGAAGTGGATGCTGATTTGAATCAAGCTGTACGTGAAATGGCTGAGACAGATATGCATTCTGCAATTCAAGTGCACGAAAAACATGCACGTGAAGATGCAATTAGCGTAGTGAAAAAGCGTGTAATTGAGCATTACGAAGCTCAGGAAGCTGATGCTGATACATTAGGACAAGTAAGTGAGATTTTATATAAAATTGTAAAAGAAGAAGTACGTCGTCTTATTACAGTTGAAAAAATCCGCCCAGATGGTCGTAAAGGTGACGAAATTCGTCCTTTAGCATCAGAGGTTGGCATTTTATCTCGTACACATGGTTCTGGTCTATTCACACGTGGACAAACGCAAGCATTAAGTATTTGTACATTAGGTGCATTAGGCGATGTGCAAATTTTAGATGGTCTAGGTGTAGAAGAGTCAAAACGCTTTATGCACCATTATAATTTCCCTTCATTTAGTGTTGGTGAAACAAGACCAATGCGTGGACCAGGTCGTCGTGAAATTGGTCACGGTGCACTAGGAGAACGTGCTCTTGAACCTGTACTTCCATCTGAAAAGGATTTCCCATATACAGTTCGTCTTG
This sequence comes from Bacillus sp. RC252, assembly GCF_044909215.1. Classification (NCBI taxonomy): domain Bacteria; kingdom Bacillati; phylum Bacillota; class Bacilli; order Caryophanales; family Bacillaceae; genus Bacillus; species Bacillus sp. RC252. Next base: position 276,414 of record NZ_JBIYDV010000006.1, read on the forward strand.
TATCTGAAGTATTAGAATCAAATGGTTCAACTTCACAAGCGAGTATTTGCGGTAGTACATTAGCGATGATGGATGCGGGTGTACCACTTAAAGCACCAGTTGCTGGTATTGCAATGGGTCTAGTGAAATCTGGTGAGCATTACACAATTTTAACAGATATTCAAGGAATGGAAGACCATTTAGGTGATATGGACTTTAAAGTAGCAGGTACTGCAAAAGGTGTAACTGCACTACAAATGGACATTAAAATCGATGGTTTATCTCGTGAGATTTTAGAAGAAGCATTACAACAAGCGAAAGTTGGTCGTATGCACATTTTAAATCACATGTTATCTGTTATCGCGGAACCTCGCATTGAGTTATCTGCGTATGCTCCGAAGATTATTACAATGGCAATTAACCCAGATAAAATTCGTGATGTTATTGGACCAAGTGGTAAACAGATCAATAAAATCATTGAAGAAACTGGCGTTAAAATTGACATCGAGCAAGATGGTACAGTATTCATTTCATCAATTAATCAAGAGATGAATGAAAAAGCGAAGAAAATTATCGAAGATATCGTTCGCGAAGTACAAGTAGGCGAAATCTACTTAGGAAAAGTTAAACGCGTTGAAAAATTCGGTGCGTTCGTTGAATTATTTAGCGGTAAAGATGGACTTGTTCACATTTCTGAACTTGCACTTGAGCGTGTAGGTAAGGTAGAAGACGTTGTGAAAATCGGTGATGAGATTTCAGTTAAAGTTATCGAGATTGACAAACAAGGTCGTGTAAACTTATCTAGAAAAGTATTGCTAAAAGAAGAGCAAGAAAAAGAAGCAGCTAAAGAAGAAGCAGCTAAAGAAGAAAACGCACAAGAGCAACAATAAGTGAAAGCCAGTTTAGCTGGCTTTTTTTGTTATGTAAAAAATGTGATTCATTTAGATTTTTATGTGAGTATAGGTATAGTTTTCATCATAACGCTCAAATTAACAAAGATAAGAAGAAAATGGTTTCTTTTTTATAGTTAATGGGAGGGTTTATATGAAAGCTCGTATATTAGCGTACATATTTATATTTTCTTTATATATGGGTTGTGGCTCTTATTCCGTTTTTGCGCAGGATAACTTGCATGAAGAGATTCAAAAGCATGTAAAACAGTATGAGATTATGCCGCAAAATGCGATGATTGATAAGATTTGGAAGGCGACGCCTGGGTATAATGGAAAACAAGTGGATATAGAAGCGTCCTATAATAATATGAAGAAAATCAAGAAGTTTGATCAAAAACAACTTGAATTTAAGGAAGTATCACCGAGTGTTCACTTAGAAGATTTACCACCAGCTCCCATTTATCGAGGACATCCACATAAAAAGATGGTGGGATTAACAATTAATGTGGCCTGGGGTAATGAGTATTTGCCACGTATATTAGAGATATTGAAAAAACATGATGTGAAGGCGACTTTCTTTTTAGAAGGACGCTGGGTGAAAGAAAACTTACGATTTGCCAAAATGATTGTTGATGCAAATCAAGAAGTAGGAAATCATTCTTACACACACCCTAATATGAAAACGCTGTCTACAGATGAAATACGAGATCAATTACAAAAAACGAATCGAATGATAGAAGCAGCTACAAATCAGAAAGTGAGATGGTTTGCTCCGCCAAGTGGAAGCTTTCGGGATGAGGTAGTAAAAATAGCGGATGATTTCCAAATGGGGACGATTATGTGGACTGTAGATACAATTGATTGGAAGCGGCCAGAACCGGGTGTGCTATTGCAGAGAGTAATGCGAAAAATACATCCAGGTGCTATTGTGCTAATGCATCCTACTTCATCTACAACAGAAGCGCTAGATACTATGATTAAAAATTTAAAGGAACAAGGATATAAAGTGGGGAATATTACAGAATTACTAGATGAAAAACGTGTGGATTAAATACATTTGCATGACATTCATCTCTAAACTTGTTATCATTAAATAATAGCAATTATTTAGAGAAACTGGCATTAGGAGGAAAGTTTTTGATTAAAAAATATACGTGTAAAAATGGTGTAAGAATTGTTATGGAGAATATACCAACTGTACGCTCGGTTGCGATTGGTATATGGATCCACGCAGGTTCAAGAAATGAAAATGAAAAAAATAATGGGGTTTCGCACTTTTTGGAACATATGTTCTTTAAAGGGACAGAAACGCGAAGTGCAAGAGAGATTGCAGAATCATTTGATAGCATTGGTGGACAAGTAAATGCTTTTACTTCAAAAGAATATACATGTTACTATGCGAAAGTGCTAGATGAGCATGCTAAATATGCATTAGATGTTTTAGCAGATATGTTCTTTAATTCAACATTTGATGAGGAAGAGCTGAAAAAAGAGAAGAATGTTGTATGTGAAGAAATAAAAATGTACGAAGATGCGCCAGATGATATTGTGCATGATATGTTAACGAAAGCGACATATGAAACGCATCCGCTTGGATATCCTATTTTAGGAACAGAAGAAACGCTTGAAACATTTACAGGTGATACGTTACGTCAATATATGAAAGATCATTACACACCTGAAAATGTTGTTGTATCAATTGCAGGGAATATTGATGAAGCATTTTTACAAACTGTAGAGCAATATTTCGGTAGTTACGAAGGGACAACAAATCGTGAACAAGTACATAGCCCAATTTTCCATTTCAATAAAGTAGCACGTAAGAAGGAAACAGAACAAGCTCATTTATGTTTAGGATATAAAGGCTTGCAAATGGGACACGAAGATATTTATAACTTAATTGTATTAAATAATGTTTTAGGCGGTAGTATGAGTAGCCGTTTATTCCAAGAAGTACGTGAGCAACGTGGGTTAGCGTACTCAGTATTTTCTTACCATTCTTCTTATGAAGATACAGGTATGTTAACACTTTACGGTGGAACAGGTAGTAAACAATTAGATACACTGTATGAAACAATGCAAGAAACGTTAAATACGTTGAAAAATACAGGTATTACAGAAAAAGAGCTTGTTAACAGTAAAGAACAATTAAAAGGAAACTTAATGTTAAGTTTAGAAAGTACGAATAGTCGTATGAGCCGTAATGGTAAAAACGAATTGCTTCTTCGTAAACATCGTTCTCTTGATGAGATTATTGAAAGTGTAAACACTGTAACAAAGCAAAATGTAGACGAGTTAATTCGCAATATGTTTACCGATGAATTCTCTGCGGCACTTATTAGTCCGGATGGAAAACTGCCAAAAGGAATGAAAATTTAATCGATCTTGTAATTCATTCGCTTTCGGAAATAACCGTATCTCTTTTATATGAGATACGGTTATTTTTTTTATATATGCAGAATAGGTACTTATTATAGGATAACCTTCATAAAAAGTAGGATAGGGGGAGATTTAATGCGTTTAAGTGAATTAAGTGGCAAAGAGATTGTGGATTTAGAAAGAGCAGAAAAAATGGGAGTTTTAGGTCATGTAGATTTAGAAATTGATGAGAGAGATGGAAAAATACAAGCGCTTATTATACCTGCTGGGAAATGGGGAGGTTTTAAAAGAGAACAGCAAGAAGTGAGAGTAGAATGGAGCAAAATAAAGAAGGTTGGAAATGATATGATACTTTGCGATCTTACGAACCATTCAAGATCATAGTGAAAGATGACCATTTTGGTTGTCTTTTTTTTATCTTTATATAAAGAAAATAAATCACGTGTGCTTTTTGTTTTTCAATCACCTCAAACGCGTACATTACATATGATGTGGAGGAAAAAGAAAAAGTAGGCATTTTTCTTATAAATGAAAGAAAAAGAAGGTGAATTAGGGAATGTTGACTGAGATGCATATTGCTGTCATAGGAGGAGATGCACGGCAGCTAGAAGTAATTCGCAAGCTAGTCGAACTGGACGCGAAACTTTCATTAATAGGGTTTGAACAGTTAGATCATGGCTTCACAGGGGCAGCAAAGGAAAGTATACAAGATTTAAATTTCACTTCTTTAGATGCGATTATTTTGCCGGTTGCAGGGACGAATGCCAGAGGAGAAGTAGATACTATTTTTTCAAATGAAAAAGTTTCCATAACGAAAGAACAAATTGAAAAGACGCCAGAAAACTTCACTATATATTCAGGTATTGGTACACCTTACTTGGAAAATCTCGTAGCTACTACAAATCGCAAACTTGTAAAATTATTTGATCGTGATGATGTTGCAATCTATAACTCTATTCCGACCGTAGAAGGTACACTAATGATGGTTATTCAACATACTGATTACACAATTCATGGATCGAATGTAATGGTTTTAGGATTTGGTAGAACTGGTATGAGTGTTGCAAGAGCCTTTCAATCATTAGGAGCACATGTCAAAGTTGGAGCGAGACGTTCGGAACATATTGCTCGTATTACAGAAATGATGTTTTCTCCTTTTCATATGCAAGACATAGAGAAAGAAGTAGGTAATATCGATATTGTTATTAATACAATTCCGCATCTCGTTGTGACAGCGAATGTTATTTCAAAAATGCCAGCTCATACGCTAGTTATTGATTTAGCTTCTAAGCCAGGTGGCACGGACTTTCGCTATGCGGAGAAGCGTGGAGTGAAGGCACTATTAGCACCTGGTCTTCCTGGGATTGTTGCACCGAAAACAGCAGGACAAATATTAGCGAATGTTCTTTCTCAGTTATTAATAGCAGATGCAATCGCAAAGGAGGATGATGAGAAATGAGTTTGAAGGGAAAACGAATTGGTTTCGGATTTACAGGCTCACATTGTACGTATGAAGAAGTTATGCCACATTTAGAGAAGTTAATTGCAGAAGGTGCAGAAGTACGTCCCGTTGTTTCTTATACTGTCCAATCAACAAATACTAGATTTGGCGAAGGGGAAGAATGGATTAAAAAGATCGAAGAAATAACCGGTTTTAAGGCAATTAATTCAATCGTTGGCGCAGAGCCACTAGGACCGAAAATTCCACTAGATTGCATGGTGATTGCACCACTAACAGGGAATTCGATGAGTAAATTTGCAAATGCAATGACAGACTCTCCAGTATTAATGGCAGCAAAAGCGACGCTTAGAAATGGGAAGCCTGTCGTGTTAGCTGTTTCGACGAATGATGCTTTAGGGCTTAATGGAGTAAATCTAATTACACCAACAAGGTGACGACAAAGCACGAACGCTTATATGTCGCCATCTTGAGGGAGCTTAGGGTAAAGCACAAGTTCGAAATCATCAAGTCTTTGCCACTTTTCTTTCTTATAAACAGCCTTTTCTAAAACCGATTTTAGGAGGCTGTTTTTCTTTTTCGGATCATCTGTTTTGAGGTACAGATCAAGAACATGCTCCACTTGAGGTATTGTATCTTTCTTCACCTTTTCCTTTTTGATTTCTGTTTTAATTTCTTTCTTTAATTTTTCCATCGTTGTAGTAATTTCATTAATACGATCAGAAACTACATTCGAACGTTCTAAAAACATATCGACAGTGTAAACACCACGCTCTAATAAATCATGCAAATTATTTTTTTGTTTTTGGACATCCACCAATTCTTTTTCAAGCTTTCGTAATGCAACCTCATTCATTTGAATAACTTGCGTTTCTTTCAATTTATCATCTTGCTTATGTTTTTCAAAATCAGCTTTATAATTGATGTACCATTCTTTTAAAGCCTCGAGTAAACGCTTCTCAATTAACTCAGTATAACTTGATTTATTTTCACAACCACGGTGTTTACAATCCATAGCTTCTTTTCGGTTTTTCGGATAACGTTGGACCATACTGTAACCACATTTACCGCATTTAATAATACCAGCCAGTGGATTCTTTATTCCGTTCGTATTGTAAGGAACGTGATACCTTGAATTTAATTTTTCTTGTACTTGTTCAAATAAACTTTCTGAGATAATAGGCTCATGCTTTCCATCAGCAATAATCCAATCTGATTTATCTTGCCTTGCACAACTACGTTTCACAGCATCAGGGCGTTTTACTTCTTTTCGTTTTTGCCACGTTACTTTTCCGATGTACACATTGTTTTTTAATATATCCAAGATGCTATAAGGGTTCCATTCATTTCCTAACTTACTTTTGTAGCCAAGATCATTTAACTTGCCCCTAATTGCATTCGCACCCATATCCTCATTTGCATACCAATCAAATATCATTCTTACGACAGAAGCTTCTTCTGAATTAATTGTTAACGTACGCTCTCGCTTATTTAAACGATGAATATCATATCCGAATGGTGCATGTGTGCCGAGGTAATTTCCAGCCTCTACGCTTGCGATACGTCCTCGTTGCATACGACGAGTAATAATCTTTAACTCCTTACGCGCCATAAACGCTTCAAATTCGCTGTATTCTTCGTCCCACTCATCATTAAGGTCATAAGTCTTCCTAGGCGTCATAATCTTCGTATTCGAGCGTTTAAACGTCTCTAAAATGATTCCTTGCTCTTTCATACCACCACGACCTAAACGGTCCATATCCATACAAAGAACAACATCATATTTATTATCTTCAATTTCTTCAAGCAGTGCTAACATCTCAGGCCGTTTCACTAAGCTCTCACCTGAAACGATTTCCTCGCGGACAGAAAGAACATTTAAATTCATTTCCTTGGCAATTTTCAGCAGGGTAGTGCGGTGCTTTGCTAAAGTTTCGCCTTCGCCACGTGCTTCGGCTTCGAGGTCGGCGCGGGACTTACGTAGGTAGATAGCGGTGTTCATAATAGGGCAGTCCTCCTTAAATAATATTAATTATACGAAAAGGAATTAGGATAAAGAAGTAAGTATGTTTAATTAAAAAAGAAAAAGCTCCAATGAATGGAGCTTTTATGCATAATTTGTAATTGCTATATTCTCATTTGGATTTATGATTTTAATCTTGTTGATGATGGATTGAATTTCTGCATTTCTATCATAAATTATACTCTCTTTGCCAAATTCATTCATAATAGCTTTTTGTAAGAAATCCTTAGAGTCAAAGTAGTAAGTTGCTCTTATTATTTGATTAAGATCTTTAAAAGTTAAATCTACTTTCGTCCCATTTTCATTATAAGAAAAATTCACACCAACATAATCGGGGTCTTTAGCATTTTCTAATAAGTCTTTAGGGAATACAGGATTAAGATAAATTGCTTTCCACAATTGATTACGCAATTGATTGATCATTTATTTCACCTCATATTATTGATTCTATTAATTTACACAGATAAGGAATTAAATCATTATCTAGGTAATTGTCCGCAAAATTATAATCATTAATTGTCCATAAATCTCTGTCACTAAATCTCTTCTTCAATTCGTTATTAAGGAAAATAACAATTATAGCATCATTTGTTCCTTTATCCAATATCCATTTATCTTTAAATGGAAGCTTAGTCAGTTCTGTTCCTTTTGTGTCCAAATCATATTCTTGAAGCAAAGAAGCTGGTAAATCATATTGGATCTTTTGATTAAATTCTTCTCGTAATGTTAATCTATACTTTTTAGGATTATTAATCAATGGATTAAACTCATAATCTTGAGTCTCTTCATTAATTAAACGTCGTAATTCAGACTCACTTGCTTTTTTGAATGTTTTTCTAAGATCTGCAATTTTTTGTTGTATTTCTTTCTCATGCTCTTCATACTTTTGAGCAGCTAATGTGTATTCGTAGTATTCCGTACTAAAATACAGTTCTCCTTCAGCTGCAATTTTTCCTACATCTTTTGTATTTTTAGATATTTCTTTTTCTAATTTTTTTTCTTTAGATTCGTGTTTTTTTACAGCCTCTAGGATAGCGCAATATTCTTTTTCTTTCTTGTATTCCTCCCATAATTTATCTAAGCCTAGCTCTTTATGAGCAATAACCACACCAATATTATCTGAAGGATTTGTACTTTCTTCGTCAGGTATTCTTCTTAAGATTCTACCTATGAATTGTGAATATGGTGCTAAGCTTCTATATGGTCTAAAAATAGCCGCAATAGATAAGTAAGGGTGGTCATATCCTTCTCCTAGCATTGCAACGTGTATTACAACATCAGTCTGATGACTCTCAATCATACGAAATGCTTCAATTTTATCGCCTTTTTTCATTTTACTATGGACAATAACTGTTCTTAATCCTGTTTGTTCATATAATTTTTTTACATCTTCAGCATGTTTTATACTACAACAAACAGCAATGATTTTATGTGGCACTTTATCTTCTTGTGTTTTTTCTTTCCAGTGTTCTATGCTGGAATCTACAATTTGTTGATTACATGCATCAGAAAGGGCTACACTACGTGAGATATAATCTTCATCTCTAATGCCGAGCTCTCTAATTTCTTCTAACGTATATGTTTGTGATGGATCATTATCTAAAGTTAAATATAACTTTTCTGGTTTAAGTACAAAGTTTTTTAAAGTTTTTACAATGCCTTCATTCATTGCTTGTCCTAAACGATAATTTACAATAATTTTACCTTCAATTTCTTTACGGTCAGTTCGGAATGGCGTACCCGTAACTTTTAGTACCTTGGCATTTTTAAAGTAATTTAATGCATCTTGCCAGGTCTTAGCTGGAGAATGGTGTGCCTCATCGATGATAATCATGTCAAAGAAATTTTCATCAACTTTATTTAATAAAGATTTTCTATAATGGGCTGATAGTTTGTGAATGTTCAAAATTACAATGTTACTATTATGTAATTCTTCATCTAGAGTTTTATTATCGTACTCAAGAACTACAGGAAGATTTGGAAAATCCTTAAACACATGATGTTTCAACCAAAAATTACTTGGTGAAGATGGATCAAGAGAATCTACTACATGATCTTTAATGACTAATTGAGGAGTTATAATAAGCACTCTTCCCTTTGATATACCGAATGGAGCTATTGCCATAACACCGGTTTTACCTGATCCAGTAGGTAAAATAGCTACAGCCGGTTGTTTGGATTTTTCCAATAAAAAGTGATTGGCAATTTTTGCATATGACTGAATTTGTGCTTTTCTTAAGCTAGAATTATCTAAAATATTTGGTTCAGGTATTACCTCAGTAAAATAACGTTCATTAAATTTCATGGTTACTTCCTCCTAAGTAGTTTGTGTAAAAATTATATTAAATCGAAAACTATTAAATATTTAAAAAATAGTTCCGATGAAAATATTCGTATAATTTCGAAATATAAAATGGTAAATTGAATGGATTTTTAAAACGGTGTTAATAGGTTTTTAGGCGAGCAAATCCTTTTGGGATACCGTGAATTTCTGCAATTTCTTGAATAGATAGTTGTGTGTTTTGGTAAGTAGAAATCATTTCATCAGTAAGTAACAACTCAACTGCAAATGTATTTGCTTCAATTTCTAAGCAATCTATAGAAAAAAATGTTTGGTTACGCAAGAAGGGGGTATTTGCTTTAGGATGAAGTAAAGCATGCCCTAATTCGTGCGCGCAAACAAAGCGTTGGATGATTTCCTCAATTTGATTATTAATATGAATGAATTTAAAGCGTTTATATGTGTTGTAAAAACCAAGAGTATTCCCAAGGTCTTCAAACAACACTATAATATTTTTTCGTTTAGCGATTTCGAATGGATTTATTGTTTCATGTTTTTTTGCGATTTTGAGTACATATTCTTTAATGTCCATTTCTCGCTCCGTTCAATCTTTTTTATACTTGTTTGGAGCGAATTTTTGCTTGGCAAGTTGTTTTGCCATGCGCATAGAATTTTCCAGAGAGATACGAATCATTTCCTTTGTATGTTCATCGATAGGTTCACCATCGAACATAAGAGCATCCTCACTATTTTCTAGGTCTTCTAAAGTTTTTTCCAAGTCCCTTGCAATATCACGTTCCTCTTTAATCGATAAATTAGATGGCTTATTAGATACCATTTCTTTTGTTTGTGTCCTATCTAATAAATAATCTGTTGATACTTCAAAAAAATCTGCGATTTTCTTTAAGGTATCATAATCTGGTTCACGCTGACCTTGCTCATAATTAGCTAATTTTCCTCTTGAAAAGCCCAAGCGATCAGCGAGCTCATATTGACTTAGTTTTTGTTTTTTCCTAAGTTCCGAAATCTTTTTTCCAAGCATAAATTCTTCCTTCTTTCTAAATAAGAATAGGTGCTTTTTTCTTAATTATAGAAACGTTTAGTTTCTAAATCTACAAAGGAAACAAAAAGTTTCTAATAAATATTGACAGAAACATTTCGTTTCTTTATATTAGAGGTATAAGGAAACAAAATGTTTCTTTAGGAGGTGCCATAGTGGATAAAAAAAGAAATAAAATGATTGAGTTTAGAAGCGGTCAATCAAGATTAGTCGTAGCAAAGAAGTTAAAAATTACTCCTCAAATGTTAGGAGCAATTGAGCGTGGTGATAGGACACCTTCATTAGAATTAGCCAAAAGAATAGCTAATTTTTATAAAACTACAATTGATGATCTTTTTTTTAGTTAAAAAGGAAACGAAATGTTTCTGTGGAGGTGGGAGAATGTCAACATTTCAAGTGGCAGTACCAGTAGATCGGCAGCATAAACATATAAAAAGCACTTCAAGAGGTGACACCATGAGCCAACAAGAAGAATATGCGGCGACTTATGAATTTGGAAAAACGAAAGTCCATGTTGTGGCTCCTGAGCCAAAACCGCAAAAGGATATTGATAAACTCCTTCAAGCATATTACAAGGCTGGTTGGGCCATCATCAAAGAAATACAAGTGAAAGAAAACATTGAGGAATAGTTCCTCTCTTTTTACATGAATAATAGACAAGTTATGTATGTACTAAATTCATTGTAACCATTTGAAAACTAAATATGGAGGCGAACAGATATGGGAACAAGCATATACTGCAATTCAGCAATAGGGGAATTATTACAGAATGCTAGAGAATGTTGTGATAATGTTCAGCTGAAAACGAAGAAAGGACTATCTAAGTACCTTGGCATTACACATGAACGCTTAACTCGTATTGAATCTGGACTTTCTAAACCAGAATTTGAACTTGCGATGGATTGGTGCCATGCAACAGGGGCAAAGTTGAATCAGCAAGCAATTAAACATATTTATGGTGTTGGGCTACCCCCTACAGATCCACGATTAACTCAAGATGTAAATCTACAATTGATGAACTACATTAAACAGGCTGAAGAGGGGATTATGGCAGCAAAGGAAATCATGAACTTACAAGTTGCAACAAGGTCATGGAAGCTTGATGAAAAAAAGAAACATGAATATGCAGTTCATGCAAAAGAAATCTTCGATACAATCCAAGCTACTCAATGTGTAGTACAAGCTCTTGAGCAAGTTCATTTTGGCATTATGGAACAAATACAAAGAAGTTGGTTGCAAAAGGCTATGGCGGAGAACGTTATTATTCAATCGGTGGATAGCTTAATGACTTTAACAAAAGTTTTGTAAAGGAGGAAATGTAAATGACAGTAGATTACAAGAATCCAAGTTTAAGAGAATATAAGGAACTAATTCGTTATGATGCAAAGTTAACTGGTGAAATAAAAATAGCTAAAACATTTGGTGATGATAAAAAGTCGGGAGAATTACAACAAGAGAAAAAGTTAGTGGGAATTCGAATCAAAATTATTGAGGCATCATTTACTTTAAAACATAAATGGGCAAAAGAAAAAGCTACCGCCTGAGAACAGTAGCTGGCAATATATTTCACAAAAAAATTATACCATTTTATTAATCATTTGGACAAGCCACTGTGCTTGTCGTTATGACTAGAAAGGGATTGTTCCTCCTTATACCCCTACAATGCTCCTTTCTAGTTGTAACGATGCGTACAGCATCAATTCAAACAGAAAAGAGGCGTAATTCATGACACATAAATACGATCGTCTTCATGATCTAGTTCTTCCAGGAGACTTTTCATTTGCGAATAAACTTCATAACTGTATGGTTGCATGTATTCATAACATGTTTTATGCAAAATCAGCCGAAGAATCAAATCGCTGGGAAGAAGAACTGGAGCGATGTATGAAAGAATTTAAAATGCTTCGTGATACAAAAGAAGAACATGAGGCTTCGATGAGCTATCGTGTAGTGATTAAAGATTTAAGAGCAAGGGGAGTTAACGCTTCGTTAGTAACACGTAGAAAATAAAAAATCTATCACTTAGCAGAGTGATAGATAAATGGTTTTGCAAAAGATCTTAGGATTAATTATATCAAATTAGCATTCGTATAACAACGGGGTGTATTGCATGCTTTTAGACAAGTCATTACATAGAGTGTTGCTGAATCCTAAAGTGTTTCAACAAGCAACATCAATGCAACACCTAATTTACTTAGTAAAACAATATCTCAAAACAGGATATAAGAATTATCGCTTATTACGTGTAGAGGACGGATTTGCGATATGTAAACGGGAGGATGAATAATATGGCAGTTTATAGACCAGTACACGTTTCATTTTGGCAGGATTCATTTGTTTTAGATCTTACACCGGAGGAGAAGTATTTCTACTTATATTTGATGACAAACAGTAAGACGTCTCAATCAGGAATCTATGAGCTTCCACTTCGTATTATTGAAACCGATACAGGATATAACCGTGAAACTGTTATGAAGCTACTAGAACGTTTTGCTGAGTACGGAAAAATTAATTACAACCAAAAAACAAAAGAGTTGTTCTTAATCAACTGGTTGAAATTCAATCCGATTAAAAATGTAAACATTGAAAAGTGTGTTTTAAAAGAGATTCAATCTGTGAAGGACCAAGATTTTTTAGCTGATTTCTATGAAACGTGTTTGCAATTAGAACGTGAACAAGATTTCAAAATCCCTCGTATCAAGGAGTATTTATCAGTCCGTTTGGAGGGGCTTATAAGGGGCTTCCAAGACCCTAGCAAGGAAGAAGAAAAAGAAAAAGAAGAAGAAAAAGAACAACAACAACAAGAACGCGCAGGCGTGGAAGAAGTTGTTGAGGTTAATCCGATTTCTTTTTACGAACAAAACTTCGGACTGATTACACCTTTTATTGCAGATGGTATTCACGCTTGGATAGATGATTTAAATGCAGAGCTCGTTGTAAAAGCTATGGAAATTGCTTTAGAGAAGAATACGAGAAACATGAATTACGTAAATACTATTTTACGAGATTGGCACCTTAAAGGATTGAAAACAGTAGCAGATGTTGAGGTGGCTGATCAAGCGTTTCGCGCTCAACGATTAACAAAAGGGCAACAATTGACTCAAGCTCCTTATCACCAAAAAGGCTTATCGGAATCTACTAAAAACGTAATTCAGCAGCAAGAATCATGGGAAAAGAACATTCCAACGGATGAAGAACTTGCAGCACTTAATCAACAAAATGGGTGGATGGTTCAATGAGTAACGATATGATTCGTAACGCAGAAGCCGAACAAAGTGTTTTAGGTAGCATTATCCAAGAAGGCGATTTAATTAAAGATTGCCAGCTAAAAACAAAACAGTTTTCTTTACCAACACATCAAGTGATTTTTAAAGCGATGAGAGAGTTAGAGGATGCTGAGGTTCCAATAGATCTTGTCGCTCTCATGGGGAAATTCGATGAAAGCTTTATGAACCAAATTGGCGGAATTGGATTCTTTGTAAACTTGACAGAAGTTGTTACCACAACAAAAAACTTTTCGTATCACGAAGGTTTAGTAATTGAGGCGTGGAAGATGCGACATGCTCAAGAGGTTGCTGGTAACTTATATAATCGTCTTCAGCATGAAAGAGATATAAGTGCTATTAGTACATCGATTGATGAATTAAGTGCCATTGAGGAAACTGGTTATTCAGATGAATTTAATCTAAAGGAAACCCTAGTTGATCTGTATAAGAATATGCAAATTGATGTAGGAGATTTAACCGGTATACCAACTGGTTATGACGACTTAAACAGAATGACAGCAGGACTACAAGAAGGCGATTTAATTATTGTCGGTGCCCGTCCTTCGATGGGGAAAACAGCATTTGTATTAAACATTGCTTTCCATGCAGCGAGTGCTCATACAGCAACAGGCGTCTTTTCGCTAGAGATGGGAGAAGAACAGTTGCTTAAGCGGATGATCTCAAGTACCGGAAATATAGATGCTACAAAATTAAAGAATCCTAAAAAACTATGTAATTTAAAGGATTGGGAAAAGATTAGCCAAGCAATGGGGTTAATAAATGATTTGCCGTTAGAAATATACGATAAAGCCAATGTAACGATGCAAGAGATTTACGCAAAGACTAGGAAACTAAAGCGCAAATATCCAGACAAAAAGGTGCTAGTCGCAATAGATTACCTGCAGCTTATTGTAGGTGACACAAAACATAGAGGAAATCGTATGCAAGAGATTGGTGAGATTAGTCGTAAGCTAAAACTTATGGCAAGAGAGCTAAATGTATGTGTGGTTGCATTATCGCAGTTAAGTCGTGCTGTTGAAAGTAGGCAAGATAAAAGGCCGCTACTCTCAGACCTACGTGAGAATGGTCAAATTGAGCAAGATGCGGATTTGATTGCATTCTTATATCGTGAAGATTATTACGACCGCGAAACAGAAAATAAAAACATAACGGAAATTATTTTAGCGAAACAGAGGAATGGCCCAGTTGGTGTTGTTGAACTAGCATTCATTAAAGAATTTAGTAAGTTTGTAAATTTAGAGAGAAAGTTCAATCATCAACAGGAGGCTTAATCATGTTGTTACGTCAGGAAGTAGAACATAGAAAACTAGCAATCATTCGTAAACTATTGGGATTAGGATTAACTGAAATTAACGGACAAACATTAGATCAACTAACGTTAACGCAGCTTGAAGGAATCTTAATTGCAAGCTTGCAGGTATTGGAGGGGAAAAACAATGCCAAAGCAATTAACAATTTTTGAAGTGGAACCAGTTGTATCATTTGATCCTAAGAAAGCTCATATTCACCGTTTGAATTCAAAATTACGGTATGCAGATGTGGTTGTGCAAATACCACGTCAAGCCAAAGCGATTGATGAATTAAAACCAACGGCAGCGCCTGATGAGCGTTATGAGTTATTTGAAGATTACACAATTGGAATTTGGCGTTATAAGCGAGTGGAGGATAAACAATTTGATTGGGAAGAAGCAGAAGAAATGTGTAAGCGAGCAAGGGACAGCAAAGAGCCGATTCCAATACGGCTTCATTTATCACTTGAACAATCATTTGTTCCAGAAAATGTTGTGCGATATTTGTAGACAAACAAAAAAGCCGAGACTGCTCCCGACTCACTTCGACAAAGTAATTATAACATATGGGAGTGATCTTGGTGGGAATTAGAAAAGAAAATCTTGTAGAAATGACAGCTGAAATAGATTTGAAAATAAACGGAATATATGTCGTTAAAAATGGTCAAGTCCAACTAATAGAACCACCTCAAGGTGGATTTGGTGAACAATCATTTGTATATCAAAGTGGAAAAGTAATTCGTATGGAAGAACGAAAAACACAGTTACTTTAATCAAATTTGAATTTTGTTAAGAAATATGACTTCAAGCAACGATAATTAAATGGGAAAAAGAGCATCATAACTGAAATGAAAAAGCCCTGCACACAGGGCATCTAAAAAGATACCTTAGCAATAACGACGACTAGGGGGATGTATTAACTAAGGTATCTGGATGGATGGTTACATACTAAGTATGCAATCAAGAGCATTGTTGAATGTATTGGGTTATTCAACAAGTTCAGAATAACATGAAATTTCCGCTAATTCATCCGGTAAATTTGTCCAAAAAAGATGCTTCTATAAAAGTTTTTCACCTAAGAAATGGATTCATAGATCTTAACAAAAGCGTTATTTGTGCGACACGTTTCCTCATAAGTGTGCAAACACGAAATAGGAGGGTTATCAATTTGATAACAACAACTGATTGACTGAA